>CAZMDV010000012.1:0-19688 GCA_964564875.1 uncultured Salinivenus sp. | reverse complement strand
TGGCCTCGCAGATGAACAACCTGCCGGAGCCGCTTGAGGATGAGGTCGAGGGGGGAGGATCGCTCACGGCCCTCCCGGTTATTGAGACGCAGGCCGGCGATGTGTCCGCGTACATTCCGACGAATGTTATCTCGATCACAGACGGGCAAATCTATCTGGAGAAGGATCTCTTCAATCAGGGCATCCGTCCCGCGATCGACGTGGGGACCTCGGTGTCGCGTGTCGGGGGGGCGGCCCAAGTGAGCGCCATGAAGGAGGTGGCCGGCACGCTCCGCATCGACCTCTCGCAGTACCGCGAGCTGGAGGCCTTTGCCAAGTTCGGCTCCGACCTCGACGAGTCGACGCAGCAGCAGTTGAACCGCGGTGAGCGGCTGGTCGAGATTTTGAACCAGGACGAGTTCTCGCCAGTGCCGGTCGAGGAGCAGGTGGCCATCATCTACGCCGCCATTAACGGCTACCTCGATGACGTGGACATCGACGACATCGAGGACTTCGAAGAGGAATACGTCGAGCGGCTGCGCCTCCAGCACGAAGAGGCCCTCGCTGAGATTCAGGAGACCGAAGAACTCACCGAGACCGCCGAGGAGGCCTTCGAATCCGTGGCCGAGGACCTGGCCGAGGTGTACGCCGAGGAGGAAGAGGAAGAAGAGGAGGACGTACTGGAGGGAGCCGCCGCGTAGCTCTGAGTCAATAGTCACGTTTCAAGCGTCACGAGAGCAATTCAGGGAGAGCCATTCTCGTGACTCATTGCTCATGACTTGAACAGTCAGATATGGGCACTTACGGTCCAGCCTGACTTGCTCTCTGGATCGGTCTCCGTTTCACTCGTCACCACGTTCAACCGCCTGACCCATGGCGAACCTTCGCGACATTCGAAACCGGATCGATTCGGTCGAGAGCACCAAGCAGGTGACGCGGGCCATGAAGATGGTGGCGGCGGCTAAGCTGCGCCGGGCGCAGGAGAAAATCTTTCAGGCCCGCCCGTACGCCTACAAAATCCGGGAACTCACCAATCACCTGAAGCGAGAGCTCGACCCGACGGCTCACTCGTTCTTCCAGGCGCCCGAAAAGGCCACTGGGGCACTCGTGATCGTGGTGGCGGCCGACCGAGGGCTGTGCGGATCCTTCAATAGTGATGCGTTTAAGACCGCCGAGAATCTGATCGAAACCTCCTACGCTCAGAAGAAACGGGATGACGAGCTGTTTCTGCTGTGTGTGGGCGAAAAGGCGCACACGCATTTCCGGAGGCACGACTATCGCATCGTTGGTGACTACCGGGGGATTTTCGACGACCTCAAGTTCGACGTGGCCCAGCAGGTGGTGCAGGACGCCGTGGAGGGGTTTGAGCGAGGCATCTGGGGCGAGGTAAAGCTCGTGTACAACGAGTTCAAGAACACGATCGTCCAAAATCAGATCGTGGAGCCCCTGCTGCCCATACCGGAGGAGCGCTTCGAGACGCCGGTGATGGAAGAGGAGGCCGATTTCTTTCATCTGCCCGAGAACGGACAGGCCATCGATTACATTTTTGAACCCGACGCCCGCAGGCTCCTCGGCGAACTCGTGCCGCGGTTCCTGTACTACCAGATGTGGCGGTCGCTCCTGGAGTCGAATGCCGCCGAGCAGGGCGCCCGCATGGTGGCGATGGACAACGCCACGGAAAACGCCGAGGAACTGATCGAAGACCTGACCCTGGAGTACAACCGAGCCCGGCAGAGCGCGATTACCCGAGAGCTGCTGGAGATTACCAGCGGGGCCGAGGCGCTTGAAGAGTCTGGATAAGTGTGGAGGTGGGGAAGTGTGGAGGTGGATCGTCCATCGACGCGTCGGTAGAACTGGGGCGGAGCGGTTGCAACATTGTCGGCGGCGCGACATATCACCCTAGCCGAAGACGGAGAGGTGGCCGAGCGGTCGAAGGCGCTCCCCTGCTAAGGGAGTAAACGGTGATGAGCCGTTTCGGGGGTTCGAATCCCCCCCTCTCCGCCGCATCCGCCGGTCCCGACAGTGGTCGGGACGGGCCTTTTCTTTTTTGGGGCGATCCCGCACCTGCGCTGGCTGTTCCCCGCTCTACTCACCACGGTACTGCCCGATGGCCGAGTCTGAGTCTCGCCGTCCGACTGTCGCCATCGCCGGGGCCACAGGCTTCGTGGGGACGGCCGTGCGGGAGGCGCTCCGGCCGGACTACGACCTGATTGGGCTCACGCGATCCCCGGTGCGTGCCCAGGAGAATGCTGGCGAAACGTTCCAGGAAGAGTGGCGGCACTGCGATCTCTTCGATCCCTACGCCGTCCGGGACGGGCTAGAGGGGGCCGACTACGCCATCTACCTCGTCCACTCCATGCACCCGTCCGCCCGGCTCACGCAGGGACAGGTGGCCGACCTCGACCTTCTGCAGGCCGACAACTTTGCACGGGCGGCCGAAGCGGAGGGCGTGGAGCAGATTCTCTATCTTGGGGCACTCGTGCCCGAGGACGCGTCCGACCTGCCGTTCCCCCTCCGTCGCCGGCGGGAGGTAGAGCAGGTCCTCGGGGGCACCTCCGTACCCCTCACCACGCTCCGGGCGGGCCTCATCGTAGGGGCGGGCGGCACGTGGCTGCGCATGCTGCTCAACCTGGTGCGCCGGCTGCCCGCGATGATCCTGCCGTCCTGGACCCGGGCCGAGACCCAGCCCGTCGCCCGCCGCGACGTGGTGCGCGGCCTGAAGAAGAGCCTGGGCACCTCGGCTGCCTACGGTGCCACCTACGACATAGGCGGGCCGGACGTGATGAGCTACCGCGAGATGCTCCTGCGGACGGCCGACGTGCTGGGCCTTGAGCGCTGGACCACGACTGTGCCGATGGAGTCGCCGCGTCTCTCCAAGCTTTGGGTGTGGCTGTTTGGGAGCGTGCCGTGGGCCCTCGTGAATCCCATCGTCGACAGCCTCCGGTATCAGGCGCGGGTCCGACCGAACGAGATGCAGACGTGGCTGCAACGAGACGCGCTGTCGTTTGAGGACGCTGTGGACGCCTCTGTGGACGATCGGGGACGGCCGTTGCCCAACCCGCGCGATGAGCTTCGGTCCCGTGAGGATGCTGTTATCCGAGATCAGAGCGTGGTCCGCTCGGTGCAGCGCATGCCCTGTCCGCCTAACTTTTCGGCGCGCGACGTGGCGGACGAGTACCTGCGCTGGCTGCCCCGTCTCGGATGGCCGCTGCTTCAAGTCCACGTGGAGCGAGGGCGCGTGGCACACTTCGAGTTGCGGCCGGTAGGAACGCTGCTTACCCTTCGTTTCGCCGCCGACCGAAGTCCCGAGGGACGACAGCTCTTCTTCGTGACCGGAGGCTTATTGGCGGACGAGGGCGGAGAACGGTCTGGACGGCTCGAATTTCGGCAAGTGCTGGGGGGAGAGGCCGTCCTGGCCGCGGTGCACGACTTTTCGCCGCGGCTGCCCTGGTACGTGTACAACAGCACGCAGGCCCTCGCCCACCTGGGCGTCATGTGGGGGTTTGGGCGGCACCTGGAGCACTTGACGCAGCAGCAAACCGAGTCCGCGTCGGTCTCGTCCGCCCTCCACGGCCCCCCGTCCTCGTAGCTCGTCGTGTACTCCATTTTCTGAACGATCCTCGTCCGATGTAAGCGGGCAGCCTGTTTCGCCAATGCCGACCTTCACCGACGCCCCCTTTACCGACGATCAGCAAGAGGCTTACGACCAGGTCTACGATCGTCTCGCCCGCGGCGAGCGCTTCACGGGCCTACGCGGGTACGCCGGCACGGGCAAGACGTACCTCGTGAGTCGCCTCGTGGAGCAGCTTCTGGATGAGGACTGTGCGGTGACGGTCTGCGCGCCCACCCACAAGGCCGTGCAGGTGCTCAGCGACGAGCTGGGCGACGCGCCCGTGCAGATGCAGACGCTCCACTCGTTCCTCGGACTGCGCCTTCAGCCGACGGAGGAGGGAGAGTACGAGCTGGTGGCGGCGGAGGAGCGCGACTTCACCGAGGGCGTCGTCATCGTCGACGAGGCCTCCATGATCGGGCGCGAGGAATGGTCGCACATCGAAGACGCGCCCTTCTGGGTGCAGTGGCTCTTCGTGGGCGACCCCGCCCAGCTTCCGCCCGTAAACGAAGATCCGTCGCCCGCGCTCGACGTGCCGGGCCCCACCCTGGAGACGATCCACCGACAGGCGGCCGACAATCCCATCCTGGAGCTTGCCACGAAGATTCGCACCGGGGCCGACGGACGCTTCGGCAGCAAGTTCGAGGACGGCCAAGGCGTCGCCGTCACCCGCAACCGGGAGGAGTTCCTCGACAGCGTGCTCCGCGCCTTCGACGCCGAGGCCTTCGCCGAGGATGCGACCCACGCCCGCATGCTCGCCTACCGCAACAAGACCGTGCGCCGGTACAACCGCGAGATCCGTGCTGAGCGCTACGGGGCCGACGCGGACCGCTTCGTGGAAGGCGAGTGGCTGGTGGGCAGCGAGACGTGGTACTACGAGGGCACGCAGCGGCTCACCAACAGCGAGGAGGTGCGCGTCAAAAAAGCGAATGTCGACACCTTCGAGGCCGACGATCAGAGTGAGTGGACGGTGTGGGAATTGAAGGTGCGCACCCCCGGCAAAGGCCTCACGCGCACCGTCCACGTCCTGCACGAAGACGAGTTTGAGCGATATGAGGACGCGCTGGAGCGCCGCCGCGAGACGGCCGAAGACGATGCGTCGAAGTGGGAGCGGTTCTTCGAGCTCCGAGAGCGGTTTGCACGGGTCGACTACGCGTACGCCACGACGGTTCACCGGGCGCAGGGCTCCACCTACGACACTGTATTCGTGGACCACCGCGACCTGCGCGCCTGCCGGGGCGACGAACGGGAAGCGCTGCTCTACGTGGCCGTCACGCGCCCGGCCCGCCGCCTCGCACTGTTGGTGTGATCGTTGTGCAGCCCCAAGCCGGAAGTGTCGGCAGAATCACTTGGATCTGGCTTCTCCCAGGCGAACTCAAGACATCAATCGATCTCACGTCAAAGCACTGAACGTTATGTGGTTGCAAGAAAATTGACGGTCTTCCATCCGCCGGTGCTGGTTTGTGTTCGAGCCGACATAATGTATTCAAAACGGTATTACGTGTCCCGCTGAAGGCGCTCGGCGGTGGCCTCCACCTCCGTCCATACGCGCAGGACGTTCTCCCCGAGAACTTGGGCAATCTCGTCGTCTGTGTAGCCGCGGCGGAGCAACTCGGCGACGAGGTTCGGGTAGCCTGAGGCGTCCTGTAGGCCTTCCGGCAGCGCGAAGACGCCATCAAAGTCGGAGCCGAGGCCCACGTGCTCCACGCCCACGAGGTCCACAGCGTGGTCGATGTGATCGGCCACGTCCTCGGCCGTGCCGATGGGATGCTTCTTCCGCATCTCCTGTTCGTACACGATGGCCTCCCGCGAATCGTCATCCCAGCCCATCGAGTCGATGTGGGCCCGCACCTCCTCGCGAATGGGGTCGTCCTGCTCCCGGTATTCGTTTTGGAGGAAGGAGGACCCGAAGGTGATCATGACGACCCCGCCGGTGTCGGCAATCTTCTGAATGAGTTCGTCGCTCACGTTGCGCTCCCAGCCAGGGGTGAAGTCTCGGCAGGACGAATGGGACGCAATGACCGGAGCCTCGGACCGCTCGATCGCGTCCATGGCAGTCGGGTCCGTGACGTGCGACACGTCGACCATGATGCCGAGGCGATTCATTTCGGCGACCACCTTCTCACCAAACGGGCTAAGCCCGTTCCAGCGCGGCGTGGCATCGTCGTAGGAGGAGTCGCCGATTCGGTTGTGTTCGCCGTGCGTGAGGGTGATGTAGCGGATGCCGCGGTCGTAGAAGTGCTCGACGTTGTCGAGATCGCCCCCGAGGCCCGCTCCGTTTTCCATGCCCATCGGGAACGCGAGGGCCTCAGTGTCCGCAACCTGCCGCACCTCGTCCGGGGAGGCGGCGAGGGTGAACGCGTCGGGATGCTTCGCCGCGAGCTTTTCCACGAGGTCGATGAGCGAATTGGCCCGCTTTTCGGCCGCGTCGGGGGTGTCCTGGAGTTCGGTGGGGATGTAGATGGACATGAACGGCGCGTCGAGGCCCCCGGCTCGGGCCCGTGGATAGTCGAGGTCGCCCCCCACGGTCGAGTCGGCGGGGTTTTCGTAGAAGTCGCGGAGGCGATAGGGCAGGTCGATGTGTCCGTCCACGAGGAGAGAGGCCTGCGCGAGGCTGTCGGCCCGGGCCTGAACGGATCGGTCGTCGTTGGTGGGGGCGTTCCTCGAATCGGGGGACTGGCAGCCGGCGAACAGAAGCATGAGGACGACGCAGGCGAACGGAACGGGCGCTGAGGCGGGCATGACAGAAAGCGCGTGGTTGAAGGGACGGCAGGACCCAAAGGTATCGAAGCGCAGGGGGAGGGGCAAGGTGGAGAGGCAGGGCAATTGTGCGTTTAGCCTCCGTGAAACAGGGGGCTCGTAAGGTGTGCTCCGCCTGTCAAGACCCATGCGTGCGGGAGTTTGGGCGTGTGGGTGCAGACGATGCCACCACGGAGTGACCTCCTCCTTGGAGAATCGTCGTGATAGGCCTGTAGAGGGAGGTAGTACCAGATGCTATATTTCACTGTGCAGCTTGTCCCATCCCGTAAATGTAGGGGAGAGCGTGGTACTTCGGGTCACGCTACGCGGCGCGGGGAGTGGGCAGGCGTTCCCGCAGCTCCGTCAGGTACGCAGGGGTGTCGAGAAGACGCGGGCCGTACCACGAGAACGGCTGGCCGTCCACGACCTCGACGGGGATGTCGGGGAGTGCGTCGCGGAGGTCCGCCGTAAATGTGTCCTTCTTGTGGAACGGAAACGGCTCGCTGGAGCAGAGGACGACGTCGAGGTCCCGCTCGGCGAGGGTCTCGGGGGTCACCTCCGGGTACCGCGTCTGGTTGCTGTAGACATTGTCAAGGCCACCCCACTGCATCACGTCGTGGATAAACGTGTCGCCGCCGACGGTCATGTAAGGCTCGCGCCAGATGAGATACGCGGCGCGGAGCGGCGGAAAGTCGGGCAGATCGTCGAAGCGGGAAATGATCCGGCCGACCAGGGTGGAGGTCTGGTCGGTCGTGTCGGTGAGCGTGCCGACCGTACGAATCATGTCGAGCGCCTCCGGCACGGTTTTGACCTCCGTGACGAACACCGGAGCGATGGCGTCAAGCGCTTCCACGTCGTCGGCCGTATTCTCCTCGTGATTGGCGAGGACGAGGTCCGGATCGAGGTCGCGGACCGTGTCGACGTCAACCTGCTTCGTGCCGCCAACGATGGTCTTTTCCGACCGCCAGCCCTCCGGACGCTCGCAGAAGCGCGTGATTCCTGCCACCCGGCCTTCGAGGCCGAGGTGGGCCAACAGTTCGGTTTGACTCGGCACCAGAGAAACGATTCGGTGGGGCGGGGCATCGAGAGAGAGGGTCTGTCCGCGGGCGTCGGTGGTGGTGGGCATACGGGCGGAAGAGCGTGAGGAACAGTACAGCGGAGTTGACCTCGGTGAGGGACGCGTCTCCGAGGCGTCGGCACGAGCCTGAGTCTAGAGGTCCCCTTTCGCTCGTGCAGGAAAGAAAACTTCCGCGCCGCCCGCTCGATCCGAGGCACCGGTGGGGACCGCACGGGCCGCTGTTCGCGATCTCGTGAAATAACTGGATCCCCTCAATCGTTGTCTCGCCGCAACGGCCCTCCTCGTCCGCCGCGGTTGCCCCTCCGAGAGTTCACCCAACTCCCTGCCCCTCGACATGTCCCGACAGCTCCTGGATCGCCTCGTCACCGCCGCCGTCTTGGGGACGGCACTGCTCCTATACGGCTCGACGGTCGCGCCGACCGTCGCCTTCTGGGACGCTGGCGAGTTCATCGCGAGTGCGCACACCCTGCAGGTGAATCATCCCCCAGGGGCGCCGCTTTACCTCCTCATTGGCCACCTCGCGTCGCTCCTGGTGCCTCCGGAGCACGTCGCCCTCGCCGTTAACGCTGTGTCGGTTGTCTGCAGTGCCCTCACGGTGACCCTCACGCACCGCATCATTGTCCTCCTCGTGCGGCAGTGGCGCGGCCGGGAGGACGCAGAGACGTGGACCCGTACCCTTCCGGCGCTCGGCGGGGGCGCGGTGGGGGCCCTCACGCTTGCCGCGGCGGACTCGTTCTGGTTCAACGCCGTCGAGGCGGAGGTGTACGCCCTGGCGGCCTTTCTGACCGCCCTCGTCTGCTGGCTCGCGCTCCGGTGGAGCCGCGAGGTCGACGCGGAGGTGCTTCGGGGGAGAAGCGGATGGGCAGCCCTCCGGGCCCATCGCTTCCTCGTGCTCATTGCCTTCGTGTTCGGACTGGCGATCGGGGTGCATCTGCTCAGCCTCCTGGCATTCTTCTTCGTGGGCTTCATCGTGTACGCCACGGCCGTCGAGCGGGAGGCATGGTCCTGGAGGCAGCGCTGGGGCGGGCGGGTCGTGGCTGGGGGCACGATCGGGGCCTGCTTCCTGCTGATCTATCCGGGCATCGTGAAGGGGGTCCCGCAGTTGATCGCCGCGAGCCGGACCCCGCTCCTGGTCCTGGTCGGGCTGGTCGGCGGGGTCGCCGGGGCCGTATACGTGACGGGGCGCCGCGGATGGGCCCGGACACATCTGGCAACCCTCTGCATGGCGGCTGTCCTCGTCGGCTACTCGGCATACGTCCTGGTGCCCCTTCGCAGTGCCACCGACCCGCCCATCGACATCGGCGATCCGGAGACGACGGAGGCGCTGGTCTCGTACCTGAACCGCGCGCAGTACGGCTCGACGCCCCTCTTCACCGGGTGCACGTTCAACGATGAGACGGCCCGCGTGTCGCGCCAGGGAGAAACGACTCTGTTCCCGCGCCGCCACTCGCCGGATCCAAAGCACTGGCGGGTCTACGACCAATACGAATCCGACTGGGATTTCTTCTGGGAGTACCAGGTTGGCCACATGTATCTCCGGTACCTTCTCTGGAACTTTGCCGGAAAGGCAAGTGACGTCCAGAACGCCCCGGCGTGGACGGGCGTGCCGCCCCTTGACGACACCGTCCAACCCGTGAACGCGTCGCTGCGCACCCCGAGCGAGAAAGAGGGCCGGAACGCGTACTATCTGTTACCGCTCCTCCTCGGCCTCGTCGGAGCTGTCTACCACTTCGCCCGCGACGAACGACGGGCGCTCGCCGTCCTCGCTCTCTTCGTGGCCACAGGGCTCGGCATCGTCGTCTACCTCAATCAGACCCCAATGCAGCCGCGGCCCCGCGACTACTCGTTCGTCGGGAATGTCTTCGCGATGAGCCTGTGGGTGGGCATTGGCGCGGCGGGCCTGCTGGAGCGTCTCGCCAACGGCCTCCGGCGCCTCCACGTGCAGACCCCGGCCCTGCGAGCCGCGTTCGGGATGGCGCTGACGGTTCTGCTGGTAGCCGTGCCGGGGCACATGCTCGGTGAGAACTACGCCGACCACGACCGCTCCGGACGGCAGGCGGCCCGGGAATTCGCCTACAACATGCTGACGAGTGTGGCGGAGGACTCGATTCTCTTCACGTACGGCGACAACGACACGTACCCGCTCTGGTACCTCCAGAACGTGGAGGGGGTACGACCCGACGTGCGAGTGGTGAACCTGTCGCTCCTCGACACGCCCTGGTACATTAAGCAGCTCAAGCATCGGGCCAACGAGTCGGCCCCGCTGCCAATGTCTCTCTCGGACGAGCAGATCGAGAAGCTGCAATACGACCGCTGGTCGCCGCGGAACGTCCAGATCCCGGTTCAGAAGGAGGCGCTTCTCTCCAATCAACCGGCCTTGAAAACAGCGATCGATGAGCAGCACCCGCTCGAACAGCCGATGTCGTGGCGCCTCCGGGGACGGGCCGCCGGGGGCGACCAGCGAATGCTTGCGGTCAAGGACCGGGTCATCTACAATATCCTGCGCACCAACGCCGCGCAGGGCTGGAACCGCCCGGTCTACTTTGCCACGACCACGCCCTCGAACGCACACCTCAACCTGGAGCCATACTTCCAGCTTGAGGGCCTCGCCCACCGGGTGGTCCCCATTCGGCACGACGCGCGCCAGGGGCGAGTGGTGCCGGGCCTGAGCGCCGATCCCTTCTCGGAGTTTCGGCTTACGAAGCTCGACGATCCGACAGTCTACTACGGGGAAACCGCCCGACGCACGGTCGGCTCGCGCTACCGCTTGTGGGCCACCCACGCCGCCCAGCGCCTTGCCTCGCAGGGGCACGAGACACGAGCACAGCGTCTCCTGGATCGGTTTCGGACCGAGATTCCCTTCGACATCATCCCGGCCGACTCATCACTGCGCCTGCAGATGGCTCAGGCCTATCGAGCGGCCGGAGGAAGCCGCCGGGCGCAGTCGATTGCCCAGTCCACCGAGCCCCTCGTGCTCGATGACCTACGGGCGGCCTCGGGGCGACGGCAGGTGGCGCGCGCCCTGCGGACCGCGGGGACGCTTCGGGGCGTGTACCGGACGACAGGGGCGTCGAAGGCCCTGTCGCGCTTCGACCAGGCGCTGACCACGCTCTTGAACGAACTGCCCGTCCGCCTCCCACCCCGGCTCCGTCAAAAGTTCAACCTCCCGGGCTCGGATGCGAGCTCCTGAGCGGATCGTCCCGGCGTCCGGCGGAGACCCAATCGGTGTTCTCCCCCAGCGCTCATAGTTCGCGACCGACTCATCCCCATTTCCACTTCCGGCGAGCGAGTCCCCCGTCCGCGCCGGCGTTTTGATTCGTGCCATAATGCGCCAGATGCTCTCGGGCTCCCGAAGGGACCACCCAGCTGCACGTCTGCCATTTGTCAGCGTGCCCGTCGGGCGTCTTCGAGTAAAGAAAGTAGGACGGAAGTGGGGGCCGCGGAGCAGACGCGAAGAACCAAATGCCAATGGGAGGTTCAGCCATCGGCGTCTTGCATTCGGGGTTTCCTCATCCTTCCTTCAATCAGTGCGTCATTTGCGACTGCGATCTCCACAATTCACTGTCCTCGGGTTGGAAGCGCTTCCGACATGGCCACACCTCTTCCTGTACACGAAGACACCTTGCTGCGGACGAGTCGCGTCGAACTGACGCCTCTCCAGATGGAGAACATCCACACGCACTTCCGCTGGAACAACGACCCGGAGCTAAATCGCCTCGACAGCGAAGTCCCGTACGAGGAGGAGTCGTTTGGGGCGTTCAAGAGTCGCTTCGAGCAGATGTGTGACAATCCGTCCCCGTCGCACCGGAACTTTGAGGTCCACGCTCTCGACGACGACCAATTGATCGGGGTAGCGTACGCAACGCGCATCAGTTCCCATAATCGGCACGCGCGGGTGGGCATCACGATTGGCGACCGCGACTACTGGGGACGAGGCTATGGGCGAGAGTCCTTCGAACTTCTCCTGTCCTACTGCTTCGAGACGTTAGGCCTTCACCGCGTGAGCGCCGAGACATTTGAGTACCACACGGCGTGGCGGGATCTGGTGGAAGGAATGGGCTTTCAGAAAGAGGGCACGGCTCGAGAGTACCTCTCCCGCGACGGGACGTACTGGGACAAAGAAATCTACGGATTGCTGGAGCAGGAATACCGGGCCCGTCATTCGAAAACAGAAGAAATGGCCCCCGTAGAAACGACCGCGTGACCTGGAGAGGTAACGGGAATCAGGGTGTTTTCCCCGATTACCTGTTTTCGTCCTCCCGCTGCAGCCAGACCACGAGCAAATCGTCGTCAAATTGGTCGGACGCACTCCGGGCCAGGGTGCCGCCCAGAAGTGCCTGGATGGAGTCGTCACGTCCGTACGCCTCCGCGACGAGGTCGCGAACGCCGTCTTCGCCGAGCATGTCACCCTGCTGGGTACGCTGCTCCGTGAGTCCGTCCGTGTAGGATACGAGGGCGGCGCCCGGATCGAGATTCAGCGTCACCTCTGAGAATTCCACGTCCTCCTCCAGGCCAAGGATCAGATCACTGTGCTCGGGAATTTCGGGCCCGTCCGGAGTCATAAGGACGGGGCGGCAGTGGCCGGCGTTTGCGTACGTAACCGCGTGGGTGTCCGGGTCCCAATGCATGAGGAGGAAGGTTGCGAACGTGTCCTCCAGCACCTCGTCGTTGAGGAGCATGTCGTTCAACTGGGCCATGAGGGCCGCCGGGGAGGTTGACTCCTCAAGTAAAGTGTGCAGGGTACCCCGCACGTAGCTCAGAAAGCTGAACGCGTAAAACTTGGCCCGGAGGCCCTTGCCCATCACATCTCCAATAGTGAGAAAGTAGCCCCCTTGTTCTACTTTCGTCCAGTCAAAGAGATCGCCGCCCCCCTGCTGGCGCGCCTCGCTGTGGAAGCACAACTCGTAGCCGTCGACGATGGGGACTTGATCCGGCAGCAGGCGGTTAGAAAAATCCTGTCCGATCTCCGCATCGAGCTGGGTCTGAAACATCTCGACCCGTTCGAGCAGCCGTTCGACGCGGGACAGCAGGGTCTCCATGTCGAAAGGCTTCGTGATATAGTCGTCCACTCCCTTGCGCTGCCCGCGCTGGCGCGCCTCCTCGTCGGCCCGCGCCGTAAGGAAGATGAACGGGATGATGCGCGTGTTCTTATCACTCTGCAGGGCCGACTGTAGAGCGAACCCGTCCATCTTCGGCATCATGATGTCCGAGATGATGAGGTCGGGAACGATCTCCTCAATCTGCCCGAGTGCTCCCTCGCCGTCGGTGGCCGTGTGCACGTCGTAGTGCTTGCCGAGACGGTACTTCAAGAGCTCCCGAACTGTACTGTCGTCCTCGACGACTAGAACAGTGTGTTCAGCCATGGATCGTGGTCGGAGGGAATAATAAATTCGAAGCAGTGGAGCCCGTTCTCCGTCGGGGTATAGGAGAAGTCGTCAGTACAAGACTCAATGATGCGAAGTCCCATTCCCCGCTCAGGAAGCGATCCAAAATCATCATCCTTATCGGGAAGATGGGGGTCAAGTTCAAACCCTTCTGAATTGTCTGTCACGGAGCAAAAGACCTGACGGTCCTGACAGGAGAGCTGGATCTCGACTGTGGGCGGGACATCTTCGAACTGGGCGTGCTGATGTAGGTTGGCGATCCACTCGTGGAGCACGAGGCACGCGCAGTGGAACGTCTCGTCGTCCACATCGCCATTGCACCACGCAGCCGGCCGTTCGTCAGAGAGCGTCTGCACCTCGTCGATTGCACAGTCGAGGTCCGTGTATTTCTTCGTAAAAGCCGTCATGGAGCCGGAGCTTTCGTCGAAGAGAAGGGGCCGTCTTCAAGGAAGCGGATACTCGACAAGGGGATGACTACTTAGAGAATGCCTCCTGCGCCGCCTGCACGGACGGGAATTGACGAAATACCTTGTAGGTGCGGGTAAGTTGAACGACGACCTGGACCGGCTCTGAAACGTCGGCGAATGCAACCTTGCCGTCGTCCGGCGAGATTTCCCGGTACAGGGAAAAAATGGCCCCTAGGCCAGTCGAATCGAGCACTTCCGTATCCGAAAAGTCGAGAATGAACTGGCGAACTCCGTCTTCAACGTGCTCCTGAAAGGTCGTTTTAAACGCATCTGCGTTTCGGAAATCGAGCGCCTCACCGACCTGAATGACAACGGTCTCGGAAGAGGCTGTTTCAGCATTGAAGCTCATGGCGGCGAACAAATCGTCTGGGCGGGATTATGAAGGAAAAATGTCTCACAGGGCGGCCACGAAGGGGACCCCGCGACAGCACGAAGTGAAATGAAGACGGTTGGACAGGGAGGTCGGCCCGGAAAGATGCTCGTTCGTCTTCGTATGGCGGAAAAAGCAAAATCGGTGCCAAAGGTGGAGCGCAGAGGATGAATGGTGAATAATTTTCGCACGACCCGTGCGATACGGATTGCCCCCTCAGCGCGTACGGCGTTCGCTGAAAGAAGGGATCCCAGATTGCAAATCCACAACGAAACCGTACCAGTGGAATTCGACGCGCGTTCCGCGCCGCAGACCGGTCGTGCCGAGCCCAGTCAAGGTAGTGTGGCCCTTATGCCCGAAGACGGCTCGCGAGTTCTTCGCCCGTTCGCCGTAGCGGTTCTCTTCGGAATGCTACTCGTGGGCGGGGGGTGTGAGCATCGAGCCCGATTGGGAGGCCAGGACGGCTCGACGTCCGAGGAGGGCCCTACCCCGAAGCACGTGAGCTGGGATGCCCAATTCAGAATGTCCGAAGGGGGACGCTCCCGCGCCGTTCTTAAAGCGTCTCGGATGGAGCAGTATCGGACCGACGACAGCACCTATTCGGTGTGGCGCTCGATGCGTGACACCGCACGGGTCCGGGTTTACCTTTTCGACGAAAAGGGAGACTCCTCGGCGACCGTAACGGCCGACAGTTTGGTCTTCCAAGACCAGAAGGGAATTCTCGACGCGTACCGAAACGTAGTCGTGGTCACGGAAAGCAACAAGAGGCTTACCACTGAGCATCTAACCTGGGAGCAGGAGGACCGGAAAATTCGCACGAACCGATTCGTGCGCATCCGAACGCCCACCGAGGTGGTTCAGGGCGACGGGCTGGTGGCGGACGAGGATCTTGAGACGTATCAGCTTGGGCGCTTTTCGGCCGAGGTGGAGATGGACGACGAGAACGGGGATTCGGACGACGAGCCGTGAGGACCTTCTCTTTCGGGACGGGGAACCCCGTTCCGGCGGCTTCAGTGTAGATCCGGGTACCCTTTCTGAACAAGTTACTGACTCCGGGTCTCGGGCCGGGGGTTGTGTATGGCTGCCTCTCTCTTCGATTGCTTGCGGTGCCGGCTAGGCCGGGTCCTTGCCGTGTCGATGCTCGGGCTGGTTCTGGCCGGGGGGCTGGGGATGCAGGCACGGGCCCAACAGGTGGGCGACACCTCCCGGACGAGCCCGACAGGCGTCGAGCCCGCGGGGGTCGACTCCCTGCCGGAGGGGGATCTGACACCGTCGCTCCAGGGCGCCGGTCCGGCTCCTTCTTCCGATACGGGGGACGCTGAACGGACGTTCGTTCAGGCGGATTCGCTGAGCACCCAGCAGCGAGGCGGCCAGCAGATTCAGGAGCTGTTCGGAAACGTGTTCGTCCGGCAGGACACCACCCGCCTCCGATCGCAGTACGCCCTGCGGTACCTCGACCGCGACGAAATTCTCTTCGTCGACGACGTGGTCATTTACGAACGGGGTGACACCCTGCGAGCAGACAGTGTGCGGTACGACCGCGCCACGGAGGTGGGGCACGCCCGCGGGAATGTGCGCCTGACGGACGGAGACGCAGACGTGCAGTCCAAACGGGCGACGTACTACTCCGCGGACAAGCGCTCTGTGTTTCCGGACAGTGTCGTGCTCGTCGATAGCAACCGGGTGCTTCGGGCTCAATACGGGACGTACTGGTCCGACGGGGCGCGCGCGGAGTTCGGCGGGGCCGTGCGGCTCACCGAGCCCGGCACGACGCTCCTCTCGGACTCGCTCACGTATTACCGCGATCGCGATCGGTCGATCGCCCGGGGGAACGTGTTCGTCGACCGGCGAGAAGAATCGGGCGCACAGGCCGACACGACGAGCCGCACCTACCTCTTCGGCGACAGGGTTGACAACCAGGAGGCCCGGCGGTACAGCCGCGTCGACGGCAACGCGCTCCTGGTGCGGGTGCGGATGGACTCGACCGGCGTCCCTACTGATAGCCTCGTGGTGGAGGCTCGTCAGCTTGAGGCCTTCCGGACCGACACCCACCGTCGGCTCATAGCTGTAGGCTCTGTTCGCATCTGGCAGTCCGACTTGGCGGCCGTCGCCGATTCGGCGGTGTATGATCGGGTAGTGGCCCCGACCCCCGATAGCGCCGAGAGAGAAACGGTGCCGATCGACACGACGCGCCCGGCCCCCGACTCACTCACCCTCGCTGCGAGCAGAACGAGTCCGGACGCGGGGGCCACCACGCAGCAGCGAACGAGGAGGGATTCTGCGGAGGAAGCCTCGGCGGAACGAAGGGATTCCGGGGACACCCCCATCTCCGCCCTGTCCGACACAACGACCCGACCCGATTCCTCTAGGCTCACTCCATCCGCGGATTCCGTTCCCCGCCCCCAGGCCCGGCCCGCGGCCAGAGGGGCCTCCCGACAGTGGGACACCCCAACTGCGCAGTCCGGCAGTGTCCTTCCGCTCGAGGAAACCCGGCTGTTTCGGGATCCAGTAACTTGGTTCGAGGACAGTCAAGTGTGGGGCGATTCGATTCGCGTTCGCGCCCGAGACCGAAGCCCGGACACGATCTTCGTTCGAGGATCGGGATTTGCGGCCCAGCGCGACTCGGTCCTGGATCGGATCCAGCAGCTCAAGGCGCAAAACATTGTCGCCTTCTTCGACGACGACTCGCTCCGTCGCATCCGCGCCCGGCCCAATGCACGGGCCGTCCGCTTCCTGGCGACCGAGGATGATTCGCTGAACGGCGCGGCCCGCACCTCCGGCGACCGCATCGAACTCCGCTTCAGGAAGGGGGCCGTCAAGCGCATCAGCGTGATCGGCGGGACGCAGACCACGTACTACCGGGAAAACGAGAATATCCCGGACCCATTCCGGTTGGAAGGCTTTCAATGGACGCCGGATCGACGCCCGACCCGGTCGGCACTCCTCCGGGACGAGCGGGTGCGCCAACGGCTCAACCCAGACGCTGCCCCGCGCCCCCAGCCCGTAGCCGGCCCAGCCTCAGGGCGGTCTCCTAGGCCTGGCTCAGCGTCCTCCTCCGACTCCACGGCCCGGCGGCGGTCCCGTTGGACCCGTCCGGCAGCATCTCCGCAGCAACCGCAATGGACGCTGGCACCCGGGTCTCCGGCACCCGATTCCCTGCGGCGCTATGGCTTGGCCCCGCCCGATTCGGGGCGGTCGCCTGCCGGACCGCACGTGCCGGCCGATACGACTGAGACGAAGCGCAACCCCAATCCATGAGCTCATCGCCTTCCCCCAACGAGTTTCGTGCGGAACGAGAGGTGCCCGACGAGCCGGCCACCCTCGCGGCCCGGCACCTCACCAAGCGCTACGACAAGCGGGCCGTGGTAGACGACGTGAGCCTCGAGGTAAAACAGGGCGAAATTGTTGGTCTGCTCGGGCCGAACGGCGCGGGCAAGACCACCACGTTCCACATGATCGTAGGCATGACCCGGCCGAACGATGGCACCATTTACCTGGAGAACGACGACATTACCCGCCTGCCGATGTACAAGCGGGCACGCCGCGGAATTGGATACTTGGCCCAGGAAACGTCCGTCTTCCGGGAACTCACGGTGGAAGACAATTTGCACGCCGTCCTCGAATTTCAGTCGATGAGTGAAGAGGAGCGATCGGCCCGCGTGGAGTCGCTCATCAACGAGTTTGGGCTGGAGCGGGTGCGCCACTCGAAGGGGTACGAGCTCTCTGGTGGCGAGCGGCGCCGGACCGAGATTGCGCGGGCGTTGTCAACTCGCCCTCGTTTTTTTCTGCTCGACGAGCCGTTCGCCGGCGTCGATCCCATTGCGGTCGAAGACATCCAGAACATTGTCGCGGGCCTTCAGGAGCGAGGCATTGGGGTATTAATTACAGATCACAATGTACACGAGACTCTTGCAATCACGGATCGTGCTTATTTGCTATATGAAGGGCAAATCTTGAAGCATGGCACCGCGGAGGAGCTCGCGGCCGATCCCGAAGTTCGCAAGCGGTACCTCGGAGAAAAATTTTCGCTGGAGCGGTACTGACTCTTTCTGCGCCTCTGGTAGGTTTTTTGCACGGACTGAGCTACACCTGCAACATTTCTACAAGCACCGGCGGCGACCACGTCGACGGAGCCTGCTGGAGGAGGACAAGCATTCTCTTCATCTCCCTCATCGAACCAACTCACTCGAACACGTATGTGCGGAATCGTAGGATACATCGGGAACAAGGAGGCCGAAGACCTGCTGCTGACCGGACTGAAGCGCCTCGAATATCGCGGATACGACTCGGCTGGGCTCGCTACGGTCGATGGAAACGGGCTCCAGGTCCAAAAGCAGGAGGGAAAGGTCGATGATCTTCGGAGCAGCCTCAACGGCTCGCCCATGCCGGGGACCACCGGCATCGGCCATACGCGCTGGGCCACCCATGGGGCCCCCAGCGACACCAATGCCCATCCGCACGTGAGCTCGGATGGAGCCTTTGCCCTGGTGCACAACGGCATCATCGAAAACCACGGGGTGATCAAGGAGCAACTCGAAGAAAAAGGATACACGTTCCAGAGCGAGACGGACACGGAGGTGCTCGTCTACCTCATCGAGGAGGTCCGGCGCGAGACCGACCTCTCGCTCCCAGAGGCCGTCCGGCAGGCCCTCACGCAGGTCATCGGGGCTTACGGCATCGCCGTCGTGTCACGGGAGGCCCCCGATCTCCTCATTGCCGCCCGGAATGGAAGCCCGCTGATTCTGGGGGTCGGGGACGGCGAACACTTCGTTGGGTCCGACGCCGCCCCGCTCGTAGAGCATACGCGGAAGGTGGTTTACCTCGAAGACGGAGAGATGGCGACCATCCACCGGTCGGGCTACGAGGTAATGACCATCGACAACGAACCCCTGAAGAAGGAGGTTCACGAGCTCGAATGGTCCCTCGGCGAGATCGAGAAAGGGGGCTACGACCACTTCATGCTGAAAGAGATCATGGAGCAGCCCGATGCCCTGGAGGACGCCATGCGGGGGCGGATTCGCCCCGGAGACAATCAGATCCGACTCGGGGGGCTGCATGACCACTGGGACCAGTTGCGGGACGCGAACCGCATCGTCATTGCGGCGTGCGGCACCTCCTGGCACGCGGCCCTCGTGGGCGAGTATCTCATCGAGTCCTTCGCCCGCGTTCCGGTGGAGGTCGAGTACGCGAGTGAATTCCGGTACCGCGACCCCATTCTGCGGGACGGTGACGTGGTGCTCGTGATTTCTCAAAGTGGCGAGACGGCGGACACGCTGGCGGCGGTGCGGGAGGCGCACAGCCAGAATGTGCCGTGCTTCGGCGTCTGCAACGTCGTCGGGTCCACCATCGCCCGAGAGACGGACGCAGGCGTATATCTCCACGCCGGGCCCGAGATCGGCGTCGCCTCCACGAAGGCGTTCACCGCCCAGGTCACCGTGCTGTCGATGATTGCCCTCAAGCTGTCGAAGGAGCGCACGCTGTCGAAGGCCGAGCTGGCGCACAACATTCGCGCCCTGGCCAGCGTCCCCGACCAGGTGCGCCGCGTGCTGGACGCGAGCAACGGGGCGCTCCGGTCGATGGCGCACACCTACCGCTACGCCTCGAATTTCTTGTACCTGGGCCGGGGCTACAACTTCCCGGTGGCGCTGGAAGGAGCGCTCAAGCTCAAGGAGATCTCCTACATCCACGCCGAGGGCTACCCAGCGGCCGAGATGAAGCACGGGCCCATCGCGCTCATCGACCGATCGATGCCGGTCGTCTTCATCGCCATGAAGGACAGCACCTACGACAAGGTGCTCTCCAACATCGAGGAGGTGGTTGCCCGGGAGGGCTCGGTCATTGCGATTACGGACGACAAGGACGAGGAGCTCGACGACCTCTGCGAGGCCGTGGTCGAAATTCCGCAGACCAAGGAGTTTCTTTCGCCCCTCCTCACCGTCATCCCTCTCCAGCTCTTGTCCTACCACATCGCGGTGCTGCGCGGCTGCCATGTGGACCAGCCTCGCAACCTCGCCAAAAGCGTGACGGTGGAGTAAGCTCTAATCCGGGGCCGACCTTCCTG
>CAZMDV010000011.1:0-19724 GCA_964564875.1 uncultured Salinivenus sp. | reverse complement strand
AGGGTCGGAGTGGAGCGAATAATTTCGAGGCAGAATGAAGACGATCGTGGCCGTGATGGAGTTGGGGAACGATCTAACCTGACTCGTTGAAGGCCTCTACAAGGCTGCACGCTGTTCTCGCTGTCCCCTCCCCACATGCCGATCGGATCTTCCCGACGATGGCCGAGCTCTTGTCCCGCCCGCCGTTTCCAGGGTTCCGCCCCGAGGCATTTGAGTTTCTCCGCGCTTTGGCTGACAACAACGACCGCGATTGGTTCAAGGCACGCAAGGAGACCTACGAGGCGGAGTTGAAGGAGCCGTTGGAGCTGCTGCTGGCCGACGGCGCGCGGCGCCTCGCCGACACCAACCTTCCCCTCACGGCCCATCCGAAGGACTCGCAGTTCCGGATCTACCGGGACATGCGCTTTACGGATGACAACACGCCGTACAAGACGCACGTGAGCGGCGTGTTCGACCGCTCGGGACACCGCGACGAGAACGGCGTCGTCTACATGCACGTGGAGCCCGGATACTGCTTCTTAGGGGCCGGCTTCTACCAACCGAGCGTCTCGTACCTACGGCCCGTGCGGGAGCGCATCGCGGCGGAGCCGGAGCGGTTCTTCGAGCTTCTGGACGAGATGGAGGCCCGCGGCCTCCCCGTCCATAGCATGGAGGACACGCTGACGGGTATGCCGAAAGGATTCAGCGATTATCGGGACGCCCCTATCGCCCCCTATCTGAAGTGGAAGAACTACGTGGTCAAGCGGGACTACCCGGACGAGGCCCTCCAGTCCCCGAGTTTTGCCGCCGAAATCGTCCGCATGGCCCAGGATGCGCGGCCACTTCTTGAGTTCGTCTGGGAGGTGGAGCTGGGCTTGTAGGTCAGGGAAGAGCTTGGGAACTGCTTTGTGATCCCCATTCCTCTGGTTGTTTGCCCCACCTCACGCGAAGAGAAATCACCCGCTCGACATCGCCGGTCCCCGGGCAATCCTCAGGACAACAGGCCGTGCGTTTTCGACGCGAAGCGCTTGGCTACACAAATCCTTCACGGTCGCCCCTTGACACCCTGAGAGAAATTTTTTGTACGTTGGGCCATACTGACAAGATAAATTCGGGGCAATTATCCAATTCGAACGTCCTTTTCGCGTCTCATCCACACCAACACCGACAAGTTAGTGACGGCATTCATTGCGATGGTGGGACCTCTGGTAGGGGTCCTGGTCGGATGGCATTTGCACAGACGGTCCAATCACTCCGCATCCGACCCGACGGCCCTTCAGCAACAAATCGACCACGTCTGCGAGATCGACCAACGTATTTCTTCGGCCATGGCGACCCTCCACGACTACGAAAAGCGCCTTCTGGTGGGGGCACATCTCTCGGAAAACGGCTCGGCTTCGACCGAACCGTCCTCGACGGGCTCGGGGACAAATAAAGACCCTGGGCTGGGCCCTGAGCGTTCCTCCCTCCGCGAACCCCTTGACGGAAAGACGCTCCTCAACATCAAGCGCGAGGTCGACGAGCACATCCGGGAGTGCACGAGCGTCCTCACGCGAGCGACTGCCGTACTGGAGGAGGACACGATTCGTCACGCACAGGAGCTAGTCGACATGCTGGTGGCCACCCGTGAGACCCTGGAGGAGCGGGAGATCGACGGGGACACCTCGCCGGAGGCGATGCGTCCGTGCGTGGCGGCCCTGCATGAATCTCGGACGCGCTTCCTGAACACGGCCCGCGCCCGACTGGGGTTGGACTCGTTAAGCGAAAAGACCGAGAACCAGATCGAAGACTTGACGGAGCACACCCTCTCGCCCGCCCAGTGTCCGCGGCCGTACATGGCGGCCGGAATTCGGCTGCCCCAGGAGCGATTCTGAACCGGGCCCCGCTGCGGAGACGGATGAAAGTCCGGCGCCGGTTTCCTTATCTTGGCGGACCTACACTGCCTTCGCGACTCCGCCCCGTCGCCTCCCATGACTCCCTCTGAGCGTTGGCCTGCGATCCTGTTGCAACTGGCCCCGGACGCCTGGACGCGCGCTGCCGATCTGGCCCGCACCCTTGGCGTCAGCGAACGCACCGTGTACCGCGACGTGCAGGCAATGGTGGAGGCGGGAATCCCGCTGCAGGGCGTGCCGGGCAAGGGCTATCGGCTGCCGGAGGACTATCTGCTCACTCCGATCCAGCTGACGACGGACGAGGCGATCATGCTCGTCCTGGGAAGCGCCTACGCGGCCCAGAACTTCGGCGGCCGCTACCAGGCCGCGGCCCGGGCGGCCCAGCACAAGATTGAAGACGTGCTTTCGCCGGAGGATCGTGAACGAGCCCTCTCCCTGCAGGGCAGCGTGCCCCTGGTGTCTCCCAGCGTGTTTGGCGACTCGGCCGAGGAGGGCCTTCTTCACCAGGCCCGCCATGCACTCGTCGAAGAGCGCACCCTGGTCGCCACGATAGAGGCCACCAGCGGCGATCCCGCCTCCCGGACGATCGATCCATACGGGCTCGTCCGGCAGGGCAGCAGATGGAACATTGTCGGGTATGAGCACAGCCGCGACCGCGTCGTCCATCTGCGCCTGCCGCGGATCGATGAGATTGAGCTGACAGACGCCAGCTTTGAGCGGCCGCCGAGCTACGGCACGCCCCCGGAGGGTCCTGCCGCCGGGCCAGGTCGCCGCGTCCGCGTGGTCTTCGCCGGGGAGGTGGCCGCCTCGGTGCAAGTGGCCCCGTCGCTAGACGTTGCGGGTCGGGAGCATCTGGCCGACGATCGTCTCCTCCTCACGCTCACGGTCGACCACGAGCTCGAGGTGATGCCGTGGCTGCTGAGCTGGGGCGCCCACGTGCAGGTGCTTGAGCCCCGGTCGCTCCGGGAACGAATGGCCGCTGAGGCCCGCGCCGTGGCCGACCAGTACGAGTCGGCCCCCACTCTGCTCGACTGAGGCCCCGCCGACGTTCTTTGTTTTTCCGGGCTGATCCTCCTGTCGTTCGTCCATGCCCTCTGCACCGATGGCGCCGTCCGCAACGGAGACTCTCCGCACGCCAATGGGCCCGCTGGCGTATACGGACATTGGCACGGGGGCGCCCCTCGTGTTTCTCCACGGCAATCCTACTAGCGCCCGTCTCTACCGCCACCTCCTCCGCGAACTGGCCCCGGACTACCGGTGCATCGCCCCCGACTACCTCGGCTTCGGGCGGTCGGCGGCGCCGCGCACGTTCTCCTACCGCCCGCCCGCACATGCCGCGCTGGTGGAGACGCTCCTCGGCGACCTGGGCCTTTCGGGCATCACGCTCGTGCTGCACGACTGGGGGGGACCGATCGGCCTAGCATACGCCCTGCGCCACCCCGATACGGTGCGGCGCCTCATCCTGATGAACACGTGGGGGTGGCCCCTCACGCACCGCCCGCTGGTTCAACTCGTGAGCCGGCTCCTCGCCACTCCGATGGGCCGCGTCGCCGTCGAGCGGTTCAACGCCTTCGCCCGGGTCGTCATGCCCGCGACGACCGGCCCCGGCTCTCCCCTCTGGCCGGACTGGATCCGGGCCTACGCGGCGGCCCTGGACGCCCGACCCCGCCGCTACGCGTGCTGGGCGTTCGCCCGAGCGCTCCGGACGGAGGCTGCGTGGCTCCGGGCCTTGTGGACGCGTCGGGATCGGGTTCGAGACCGCCCCGCACTGCTGTGCTGGGGCATGGCCGATCCCGCCTTTGGCACCGAGGCGTGCCTCCGGCGGTGGTGGAGATTCTTTTCGGATCCGGACGTGCTCCGGTGCCCAGACGTCGGCCACTACGTGCCGGAAGAGATGGGCCCGGCCCTCGTCGGTCCCGTTCGACGATTTCTACGGTCCTTTTCTTCCTGACCGCCGCTGAAGTAGAGGCACGGCGAGATGAGGGTGTGCCGAACGCGGCAGCGGCTCCCCCACGTCCCTCCCGAACTACTGGGGACCGTCTTGCCCGTCGGACGCCACGACCGGCGTCTCCCTTGCGTTCAGGGACGGAAGCTCGATCGTAAACATGCTGCCCCCCTCCTCGGTGCTCTCCACCTCGATTGTGCCGTCGAGAATGTCGACCATGCGCTTTGCAAGGGTCAGGCCCAGTCCGGATCCCTCGTACTCCCGGGCCAGTCCTTCGGATTCCTGCTTAAAGGGCTCGAACAGGTGCGGCCGGAATTCCGGCGAAATGCCCACCCCCGTATCCCACACCGTGATGCGAATGCCGTCGTCGATGGGGGTCGCCTCCACCCCGATCGACCCCTCCTCCGTGAACTTAATCGCGTTGTGGACGAAGCTGTTGAGAATGCGGCGGAGAAGTGTGCGGTCCGTTTCAAGCGTGGAGTCGTTGGGCACGTCGACCTCGACGGTCAGGGCCTTATCCTCAATCTTCTGATCGTGCCGGTCGATGACCTCGCGCACCACATTTGCGACCGCGACCTCCCGAACCAGCACGTCGAGGGTGCCGGCCTCGATCTGAGCCATGTCTAGGACCGACTGAAGAGTCTCCGACAACCGCTTCCCACTTTCACGGATTTGAGCGGCAAACTTCTGAGGCGTGCCGTCCGTCTCGTCCATAATCAGCTCCGCGTAGCCCGCGATGTTGGTGATGGGCGTGCGAAGCTCGTGGTTCATGTTGTTGAGCAGGTTTGACTTGAGCTGAGCCATCTGCTCGGCCTCCTCCTTCGCGAGGAGAATTTCGTTCTCCCACTCCTTCCGCTTCGAAATGTCGCGAACAGCCCGTACGTGTACGGTCTCTTCCCCGGTCGTGACCTCACGCTCCTCAATCTCCACCGGCGTGGTCGTCCCGTTCTCGTGAGCAATCTCGGCCTCGGTGGGGGCTTCAGCGTTCCCCCCGACCCCCTGCGCCGAGTCGGAGGTCGCTTCCGGAAGGACGGCGGCAATATCCCGGCCAATCAGTTCGTCCCGTCCCATGCCGACCATGTCGGCCAGGGCTGCATTCGCGTCAATAATTTTTCCGTCGGCCGTGTGGAGCGCAATACCCTCGAACGTGGCCTCGGCCAGCCGCCGAAACCGAGCCCGGCTCTCGGCCAGTTCCTGCGTACGACGCCGGACAGCGGCCCGGAGCACGAAGACGGCCACCAGGGCAATCAGCCCACCCCCGCCAAGGACAAAGACGGCCGTCCAGAGATAGGTCGATGCCCATCCGATGTGGGCGAGATCGCTTTCCGTGCGCGGCTCAAGCTGGTAGTAGTCCTCGTACGGAGCCTCGTAGTCGTGTTGTCCCAGAACGCCGGTTGCCTCGATCTCGTCTCCCTCCCCGAAGCGGCCGAGCTGAAATCGGTCTCCGTGACGATTTGCGATGAAGATGGTCATCTGCGATATTCCTTCTCCTAGATCACCCAGACGGAGGAACCTGCCTCCCTCGTTCGATCCCTTCGAGGCAACGCGACCCCGAACCCGGGTGAGCCGTCCTTCGTACCGCTCGCCCGCCGCGGCAGTGACCGTGAGCGGGAGGGGCCGAGGCACACGGGGAGGGACATCAAGAACCCGGTGGTCGAGTCCCTGTAGTTGCGTGAGGCCGTACGCCTGGTCCACGACCCCGCGAATGTGGACGCTGTCGCCCCGTTCTACAGGGGGTCCGTTTGAAAGGAGGACGTGAATGCCGGCCGTGCTGTCCTGAATGGCGGCGAAGTCCGGCACCGGAACAGCGAGGCGGCCACGCCCCGCCGTGACCCGGGCCGCGACCGTCACGGTATCGCCCCTGCGGTCCGGCACCCGATCGCCATCGGCGTCGATCCGGACATCAGCGATGGCCTCGGCCGGCCCCAGACGAAGACTGTCGTCCACCGCCAGGCGGGCGATGCCTTCGGACGGTGCACACACAAAGAGACTCCCCCCAAGCCCGAGAACCAACAGGTACCAACCAACATCTCTGAGCACGACGGACGGGGGGCACATGTCTCGGCAAAATACGGGATTGTCCTTCCCAAAGGTGGGACCCGCATTGATCGAATTCAGACCCCCAACCATGGTAGGGATCCGGGAAAAGTGATCGGGTAGGGGAACTCGCAAAATTCGATCCGAAGCGAGTAGCCGGTGGTGCCGATGTTTCCTGTCCTTGGATCGGTAGCATCTACACGCAACAGGAGAGGGGAGCCCGTCATACATCTCCGTTGCGTCCACCGTGGTCACTGTTTACTTGTGCTCCATGCCTCCTCTGATTCCCCTCATCGCGGTCATCATGATCTTCGCCATTCCCATCCTGGGAATCGTATTTGCCGGATACAAGGAATGGCTCAAATTCAAGGCCAAGCACCGGGAACTCGGCACCTCGACCCGCGAAGTCGAAGACCGCCTCCGCGCCCTCCGAGAACGACTCGACCGCCTCGAGCGAGAGCGCGACGCACTGCAGGACCGGGTCCAAAACCTCGAAACGATCGTCACCAGTGAGGCCTGGATTGCGGGGCATGACGACACGGCCGGCGCCCCGTCCCTGGACGCCGCCGAGGCGGACGAACTCACGCTTCCCCCCGACCGTGAGTCCTCCTCAGAGAGCGAGGCGGAGCGGACCGCCGAGATCGCCCGGCGTCTACGGGGGCAGTGAAAACCCCTCTGTCGTTTCCGCGCCATCCCACGGAAAATCCCGTGAAGGGGTTGTGCTTGGCCGCGCCGGACATCTACATTAAGTGTGGTTCAAGTGTAGTTCTTTCACACACGCTTCGGGTTCTCGCTCCGGCTTGCGCTGGGCGAGATGAAAAGGGAACGCCAGTGCCGCCGATGGCGAATGTCGAGTTTCGAGTGTCGAATGAAACGTCCAATTCGACATTCGCAATTCGACACTCGAGATTGGCCAGTCTGGGGCTGTCCCCGCAACTGTGACTCGGACAAGGGATGCGTGTCGGCAACGGCTCGTCACTCTTCGGCCAAGTGGTACTGAATAGATACGGACCGGCTGGTCGAGGGGGAAGGCGACTCGTTGCGTGCATCTGTCCAATGAGGGATTATGGCGTATCCGCTGTGATCCCCAGGTCCGATGAGCCAGGAGACCTGCCTGCATGCGTGCTGAGGGGTCCCTCGTGTGGGCCCCGTTCATCGCCAAAAACCTCCGGGACCAGGGGTTTGTGGCGTGCCTGGCTCCACCTTACGCCCCTACTGGGGGATCTGTCTCCCAAGCCTGGGTGTCGTAGCCCCCACCGCCATTGGTCGGGGATCGGAGCAGCCGCCCAAGCCTCCACAGAGGTGAGGGCTGTTCGTCTGTATGGCTGCTCTAATTTTATTTTTGGTCGTCGCTCTCACTGGCCCCTCCGTCACGTGGGCCCAGGCCCCAGCGCATCCCGACACGACACAACGCGCCTCCGTCGTGTCGGCGACCGCGGACTCGTCCACCGCGATGTCCGTGATCCTCCCCGAAGTGACCGTCGAGGGCGTCCCCGACCGTTCCTCGTCCATCCCGGCCGCCGCCCACGCCACCACGCTCGACTCGGCCACCGTAGCCCAGAGCGGCGCGCAGTCGGTGGCCGACCTGTTATCCATGCGCTCCGGGGCGTTCGTGAAGCAGTACGGGAGCACAGGTCTCTCCAGCCTCTCGATGCGGGGCATGGGCGGCACGCAGACTCAGGTGCTGCTCGACGGCCTTCGCGTCGCGAATCCGCAGACGGGCCAACTGGACCTGTCGCTGCTCCCAACCCTGCTCATCGAATCGGTTGAGGTGCAGCACGGGGCCGGGTCGGCCCGGCACGGCTCCGGCAGCCTGGGAGGCACCGTGCACCTCCAGACGCTGCGGCCAGGGACCGATCCGCTTCTCCGCGTGGCGGCTGGAGGCGGTGCCTACGGCGAGCGACACGTCTCAGCAGTGGCGGCGGGGCGGGAGGGCTCCTGGTCCGGACTGGTGGCGGGCCGCTACTACCGCACGGACGGCGACTTCCAATACCGCAACGCGTTCCTAGTCCCCCCGCAGACGCTGCGACGGACCGGGGCCGGTATCCGGACGATGACCCTCTACGGGCGGGGGTCGTGGCGGGGCGATACACAGGCGTGGAGTCTGTCCGGATGGTGGACGAAGGTGCGGCGGGGCCTTCCGGGTCCGGCCAGTGCGCGCAGCGGGGGGGGCCGTCAGTGGGACGAACTGGGACGGGTCTGGACCGAAGGAACCCTGCCCTTGGGCGAGGGCACCCTTGAGCTCTCGGCGCAGGGACAACGCTCCCGTCTGCGCTACCGAAACCCTCCGACCCGCACCGACCGCACGACCTTCACAACGACTACGGACGCGGACGCCAAACTGCGCTATCCGCTCTCCACTCTCGGTACAATCACAGCGGGTACCACGGTCGGCTACGACCACGCCTCCCTGGAGGGAGGCGTCGACCGGCTGTCGGGGGCTACGTTCGTGGACGCGACCCTCTCGCTCTCTCCCTTCGAGTTCCAACCGGCGGTGCGGCTCGACGCCATTGGGGCGACCGGTGAGCCGATCGTCGTGCCGAGCCCCCGCCTCGGCGTCCGCCTGCGCCCCTTTGACGGGGTCGGCCTCATGCTCCGCGGCCTCGTGGGGCGGGCCTTCCGGTATCCCACCTTCAACGAACGGTACTATGACCCAGGGGGCTCGCCCGGCCTCCAGCCTGAGGACGGATGGACCATGGAGGGGGGCATTTCCTTCCGCCTCGCCCGCGCCGACGCCTTCCTCACAGCGAAGGCCACGGCGTTTGCTACGCGCCTCACCGACAAAATCGTGTGGCGGCCCAGCTACGTCGTGAATGGCGTGCAGGTGTGGAGCCCCTCCAACGTGTCCCGCGTCTACAGCCGGGGCCTGGAACTGAGCCTTCGGGGCCGCCGGCAGCTTCGCAGCGACCTCACGGTGTCCGGCGGCAGTCAGTTCACGCATACCCGGGCCGAAAACCGGGCAAACCCCGACTCGCCGACCCACGGCGCCCAGCTTCCCTACGTCCCTCAGCAGACGTGGAAACTCTGGTCCCGCGTGGAATGGAGGGGGCTCTCCGTCTCCGCTACGGGTCGGTTCGTGGGGACGCGCTTCTACTCCGCCGATGAGTCAAAGTCGCTTGCCCCGTACCAGGCGGTCGACGTACAGGCCGCGTACGAATGGACGTTCGAGGCGGGACGACTCGCCTTGGAAGCACAGGTCAAAAACGTACTTGACCGCCGGTACGCGATCATACGCCTCTACCCCATGCCGCCCCGCCACGCGACCGTTCGACTTCGTTTTTCCTTCCCTCCTTCCTGAACCGACTCGACGGTGCGTTCTTCTTCCTCGCCTTCTGTTCCCATTCCTCTTTTCAACATGCGCTGTTGCCGCCCTGCTGCCTGGATCGTGCTCTTGGCTATCGCTGCCCTTTCACTGATAGGCTGCGACCTCTTTGGCTCTAACGACGACGATGAGCGCCGCGTGACGACGGACGTTGTAATCGCCAACTCGGGAAATTTCAATGCCCAGGACGGGTCCCTCACGCTCTACAGCCCCACCGACTCCACGGCCACACCTAACGACATCGACGTGGCCTTCATCAATAGCCTGGCCCTGCACAACGACCGTCTCTTCGTAATCGATAACACGCAGTCCGACAACGCCGGCCGAATTACGACCTTCGACACCGATGCCCTGGGGCCGATCGACCAGATTTCGAACCCACGCCCCCCACGGTACATCGGGTTTCCGGCGGCGAACAAGGGGTACGTCACCAACCTGAGCCGCTTCGACGAAAACTTCGACCCCGAACCAAGCACCGTATCGGTAGTCGACCTAGAAGCTGACTCGGTTACGAAACGGGTCGACGTAGGACGGGAGCCTCGGGGCATCGGTATTGCCGCCGGGAAGGCATTTGTGGCAAATTCCGCGGACGGCACCCTCTCGGTCCTCAATACAGGATCCGACACTGCAACCAGTCCTCTCTCCCTTAGCGACTGCGACAGCCCGAAGAGTGTGTTCGTGGACGACGAGAATGAGGTGGCCGTGGTCTGCCAGGGCGGAGCGGAGCAGTCCTCCGAAGTGCTGTTTCTGGATCCGAACACCGAAGAGACTGTGAGCCGCGTGGAACTGGGCGCCCCCATTGGCTCGGCGAACGCGACACAGTCAGCATACTATTCGGAGGGGGCCGAAGAATTGTACGCCATCAGCGGCAGTGAGGCGTTCGGGGACGGAACGGGTGAGATCTTTCGGGTGAATACCAACGCCAATGCGCTCGACGCTACACTGGAAGTTCCGCGGGACGACGGACTGACCGGCATCTCGGCAGTCGGCTACGACGACGTGACCCGGGACCTTTACGTGACGCGCCTGCCGGTTGGCGACGATGGTGGTCCGGTCTTTAGTGCAGATGGTACGGCACTCGTCCTCAATCGGGAAGGAAGTGTGGTCACTCGCTTCGAGACCGGCAACACGCCGGCGCACGTGGTCTTCCTCCGCGACACACAGTAGGGCCTTGTCCCGTGAGGCCCCTCCGTCCGCAAAAATATCCCGGGTATTCCCATGACGCCTCGCGATCGGCTCGTCCGCTTCGCTATTCTCACCGGCATCGTCCTGCTCGCCACGGCCGCCCGCATCGTCGTGACGGCGTGTGGGTTCGGCCTGTCCCGAACGGACACGGAGATGGACGTTCTCCGGAACGACCGACGATGGTCGACCCTGCGGGCCGTCGAGGCCGGTCACGTGTGCCTAACCGACGGGAACCACTTCTTTAATCGGCCTGGACCGCGTCTGTCGGCCTCCCTGGACATTCTGGCCGAGATTCTGCATCCCGACCGCTTTCACGCCGCGTTCGATCGTTCTCGTCGCGGAACAGCCTGGAGACAAGATAGGACCGTCGGACCCTCGCAGACTCACCAACCCCTTGACCTTCATGACAATTGATCGCTGCTACTGCTACGAACAGACGTTCGCGCATCTGAAAGCGGTGGCCGACGAGACCGACGCCGCGTCCATCGAGGCCCTGCAGGAGCACGTCACGTTTGGCAAAAACTGTCAGCTGTGTCACCCGTACGTAAACTGCATGCTGGACACGGGCCAGACCATCTTCCACGAAGTGCTGGAGACCGACGAGTCGACGTAGACCTAGCCCCGGCGGTGTAGGCGGCTCTGAGCCCAAATCTGCGGCGCTTTTCTCCCCACCTCCTCGATCGATGGCCACCTTCTTGTACGTCTTTCCCCACCCCGACGACGAGTGCTTTGGGCCGGCCCCAGGCCTTGCCCGCCAGCGGCGCGAGGGACACGAGGTGCACCTGCTCACCCTCACCCGGGGAGAGGCCACCTCCCAGCGGGAGCGTCTGGGCTACTCGAAGGCCGAGATGGCCGAGACGCGCTATCAGGAAATGCAGGAGGTGGCGGCGGCCCTGGACCTCAGCTCTCTTACTGTGCTGGAGTACCCGGACGGCGAGCTCGCGGAACTCAACCCCCTGGTGCTTGAGGACGAGGTGGCCAACCACCTCCACGCGACCGAGCCGGACGTAGTGGTCACTTACCCCGTGCACGGCATCAGCGGGCACCCCGACCACCTCGTGACTCACGCCGTCGTGAAGCGCGTGGCGTGTGCCCTCCGCGGGGACGGGGCCGCAACCCCTCGCCGCCTCGCCTTCTACACGCTCCCTCCCGCCCCCGACGACGCGGACCGGCCGAGTCACCTTCGCCACTCCCCTCCGGCCCTCATCGACTGCCAGCTTCCGATTCGGGAGACGGACCTCGAGACTGGACGGACGGCGCTCCACGCCTACGAAACGTACCGGCCCGTGATCGAGAAGCACCGGCCGCTTGAGTCGATCGGAGGCCACATCTCGTTCGAGCTCTACGGGGAGTCGTACGATCCGGCCCTGTCATCGCTCCTAGAGGGGCTCCCCGACGCGGCCGGAGACCCAGACTTCGGGGTGGGCTCTTGAGGCGAGCACGCGGTCCGTTTTCAATTTGGTAACGGACGCCTCTCCCGGATTGGGGAACGTACAGGCCGGTCAGAGAGATATACTCAGCAGCTCTCCGTTCCAATTCCCGGGCTGGCCCCACGCAACGTGTCTTTCTTTCCTCAGCTTCCCCCGTTCGTCAGTCGCCTGGCCCTCAAGATTGGAGGAACGGCGGGCCTCGTCGCCGTCGTCGGCACGCTGCTGGTAACTGATGCCGCCGCCTGGGTTGCCGTCGGCGTTGGCGTCGGCGTGGCCGGTGCGGGCTACGCCGCGGGTCACGTCTGGCTCCACCGCCGTCTCCGCCACCTTCGGTCGATCCTGCGCCAGATTCGGGCCCACGAATTCGATGACCTGCCCCCGCCCTCCGGTCCCGAGGGGGACGAGCTCAGCATGCTTCTCTGGGAGGTGTATCGCACCGGCCAGGCCCTGGAGAATGAGATTCAGGAGCTCAAGGAGATGGAGAGCTACCGACGCGAGTTTATCGGCAATGTGTCCCACGAGCTCAAAACGCCGATCTTCTCCGTGCAGGGCTTTGCCGAAACCCTCCTCGACGGCGCCCTCGACGACGAGTCGGTCAACCGCACGTTCCTGGAAAAAATCCTCCACCACGCCAACCGGCTTGATAACCTGGCCCGCGACCTGTCGACGATCACGAAGATCGAGACCGAAGAACTCGACATGTCGGCCGAGACGTTTGAGGTGTCGGAACTGTTTGACGCGGCCATGGAGTCGGTCGAGATTCGGGCCGAGGAGCAGGGAATTGTTCCTCAACAGAAGGCAGCCTCCGATCTTCCGGACGTCTACGGCGACTTCGACCGCCTCCGCCGGGTCCTGGTGAACCTGCTGGACAACGCCATCAAGTACAATGAAGAGGGGGGCACGGTGGAGCTGCAGGCCGAGGCCCGGGCCGACGAGGTTGAAATTCGGATCGTGGACGACGGCATCGGCATTCCTTCGGAGGACCTTCCGCGCCTCACCGAGCGCTTCTACCGAGTCGACAAGAGCCGCTCCCGCAACCAGGGCGGGACCGGGCTCGGACTCGCCATCGTGAAGCACATCTTAGGGGCCCACGACCGCGAGCTGCACGTCGAAAGCACGCCGGGGGAGGGCTCCACCTTCAGCTTTACGCTGTCCACCACCCCCCAGCCCAGCGTGCAGCCCGCGTAGCCCCCCGGTGGCACCCCGCGACGACCGTAACGCCACCATTGGTCGCGGAACGGAACTGTCCCTGTTTTTCCGCTCTACGGCGCCTGCGTTCTATGCCTCCCTCCCCTACTCCATCTCCGACCGTCCGGGCATTTTCTGACCTGGAGGCGCTGAGCCGAGCGGCCGCCCAGAATCTGACGGCGGATATTCGGAAGGCCCTGCAGACGCAGGACCAGTACACCCTTGCGCTGGCGGGCGGCGGCACGCCGCAGCGGCTCTATGAACTCCTGGCCGCGGAGGAGGGCGAAACATTGCCCTGGTCGGACCTCCATCTGTTTTGGGGGGACGAGCGATTTGTGCCCTACGACCATCCAAAGAGTAACGCCCGCATGGTGGCCGACACGCTCACCGACCATGTCCCCCTCCCCGACAACCATGTGCACCCCATTCCCACCCAGACCGACCAGCCCGACGCGGCCGCCGCGGCCTACGCCGACACGCTCCACGAGTACTTCCCGGACCGCTCCGCCACGTTCGACACGGTCCTCCTCGGCCTCGGCGCCGACGGACATACGGCCTCCCTCTTCCCCGAAACAGGGTCTCCCGAGCAACGCCGCACCGACGAGGTGTGGGTCCGGGCCGTCACGGCCCCCCCCCGCCACACCGTGTCCACCCGCCTGACCTGTACCCTGCCCACCCTGAACGGGGCCCGCCGGGCCGTCTTTCTGGTGGCGGGCGAACGGAAGCGCGATGCACTGCGAGCGGTGCTCGATGACCCCGATTCCACCCTACCCGCCGCCCAAATTGCTCCCCGCGAGGACCTGCTCTGGTACGTCGACAAAGCGGCCCGGCCCGCCGCGTTTCAGTGAGCGGTGCGCTCCTCTCCGGCAGAGCGGTACCGCTCGCGAACGATGACTGGGACTGATGTCGCTACACAAAGCGTGTGACGGAACCCACCGGTCCTGAGGAGAACGGATTTTGAGAAGAAAAGGTGAATCTCCTGTGGACACGATTTTCGACGTTTGAACGGACTCAAGCCCTCCTTACCATTGTAATCTCTCTGAGGCTAAGTAGAACGGAGGAGATGCTTTGAGACGCGCATCCGAGAACCCCAGCGGTCATCCCGCATACCGACAGCTGTCGGTGATCTCTTCGACACGAGCAGAGCGTTCTCTGGAACGGTCGTGAGTCGAGCTCAGGATGACGTCCTCGTGGAGGGGTTTTCGGATACGCTGGCGGTAACGCACTTTTGCTGATCTGCTTAGCTACCGATTACCGGTCTGTCTCAATCCCCACCATGGAAAACTCGGTTGACCGCACGATCCGGCTCATAACCCTCGCTGCGGGCGTTGTGAGCATCTTCGTCTACGTCGTGTTTCAACTCGTTTGAAGGAAAATGGCGCCCAATTTTTTCGGGGACGCCGGGGCCTCGGGGATGTATGGTTTTTGTAGAAACATCCCCGCAGGATGAACCTGTGACTGCCGGCCTCGTAAACGTTGTCGTCTTTTACCCCCCGTTGCGCTCATCTTCCTACGACCTCGTGCTCGCAGTTTCATGGCGGACCTGATTGTCGTCGGCGATCGTGTTCTCATTGAACCGCAGACCGGCGAGGACAAAACGGAGACCGGTCTCGTGCTTCCGGCGTCCGTCTCTCAGCAGGGAGAAGTGCTGAGCGGTCGAGTCGTCAAAACCGGTCCCGGCTACCTCACCCAGAATCCAGAGTACAGCGAGAGCGAAACCTGGAAGGAATCGGAGACGCCAGTCCGGTACCTGCCGCTGCAGGCGGAACCGGGGGACGTTGCGTTCTTCATGAGCAACGAGGCCGTCGACCTGCGCTACGAGGAGACGAACTACATGATCGTGAATCACAACGCCATTCTGGCCCTCGTGCGCGGCAACGACATCCCCGAAGAGACGTCGGATACGACGATCGACGACTTGGAAGACCTCTGGGACGAGGACGAGTAGCTTCCTCGACGCCGGGCCTCATCCGACGAGGCGGTCACGCGCGCCATCCCCGTCGGGAGCGGTCGTCGTCGACCGGCTTGGGCACAGGCGTCCCCTCCTCGGCCTGTTTCGGCTCGCGCGGCGCGTTTGGAGCCGGAGGCCCGCCCGTTCGTTCCGGCAGCGTATCGAGCCGGAGCAGATAACGCAGGTATCGCCCGACGGTCAGTTCGGGCATCTCGTCGAGCCGGTCGTCGATCCGCTGGCGTTCGGTCTTTTGCGTCTGGATTTTTTCGCGGGTCCGGGCCAGCTGGGCGTTGAGGTCCTCGATTCGATGTTGTACGTAGCGCTGGAGGCGTCGCTCCTGGGCGGGCGAGAGGGCATCGGGCACCGCATCGGCGTACTTTTCCTCCAGGGTGGCCCGCCACATCTTGAGTCGGGCGCGGGCCCGGTCGCTAATGCGCTGTAAGGCGTCGACGGCCTCCGGGGTTACCTCGGAGGCGGTGCGGATGTTTGCGGACTTGAGGCGCACGACGTGCTTGTGCGTCAGCCCATCTACGTCCCGCACCTCCCCGACGAAGTGATGCTTGAGGCGGTCGTGCAGCGCCTCCTCCTGGATCTCGCGGAGCCGCTCTTCGCGACGCGACGCCACGGAGGTCCGGAGCTCCTCCCGCTTTTCCTTCAGGCTCTCGACCTCCCGCTCCAGCTCTCGGAGCGCCGAGGTAAACCGGTCGGCCTCCTGCTCGAGGCGGCGTCGGCGCCGGACGAGGGACAGGCGCCGGTAGCGCGCCCCCACCAGTCCGCCCACCAACCCACCCCCCGCGAGGAGAACGCCGAGGGCTGCGAGGGTCCATCCCGCGACGGCCAGTGCCAGGGCCACCCCTACCGTCCCGGCGGCCGCCGGCAGAAAGGCTTGGGCGAAGACACTTCGCGTCGCCGCGTCGCGGCCCTGCCGGGCCCGGGAGCGAGAGACGGACTGTTGGCTTGGCTCCAGTCGGCCTTCGCGCACCGCCGCCAGGGGCGGCACGTCCGCAGGCCCTACGTAGCACGCCGTCCGCAGCGCGTCGGCAAGATCGTTCAGCGGCTCGGTCTCGGCGAGTGTGGCGAACAGGGGCGAGTCCTCGGGGGCGTAGAGGTCGGCGTTGCGGAAGAGCAGGTTCTCGCCGGTGTCGTACCGCGCCCACAATTCGGGGCGGACGGCACACGCCCGCAGCGCCGTGTAGATGACGAGGCCGGCGAATCGGTCCAGGGAGGGGCCGAAGTCGGCGTCGGTGCGGTCGGGGTGCTGGTAATTGCGATGGCCCACCTCGGCGCTCGTTTGCCCCTCCAGCGCAGGCACGTACATGGTGTCGTAGTCCACGAGCCGGAGTCGCAGTGCCTCGCCCGTCGCCTCCACCAGCACGTTGCCGTGCTGCAGGTCGCCGTGGGCCAGGTCCATCGCGTCGAGGTCGGCCATGAGGTCGGCCCAGGCTTTGGCGAGGCGGTCGAGCACGTCGGGCCGATCGAGATGGCGCTCGACGAATCGATTCAGCGGCGTGCCCTCAGCCCAGTCCATTTTGAGGAGCGGATACCGTTCGCCCTCCACCCGAATGCCCTCTGATCGGTAGGAGAACCCGACGAACGCGTCGTGGTCGACGGCGTCGAGGGCCGTGGCGACGGCCTCGTAGCGGGCTTCCTGGTCCGGAACCTCCGCCAGAAAACACTTGACCGCGTACCGCGCTCCGGTGTCGGTCGTGACCGGAAAGACCGCCGCGAAGGCCCCCGTGATGGGCTGAGGCAGGCCAAGCGCATTGGTGCGGGGCGTGGCGCTCTGGAGCTCCGGATCGGCGAAGGCCACGGCGGGGGCCTGGAGGGCTTCCTGGTAGTCGCTGGGCGTGGGGTAGCTCGGCATCTCGATCCGTCTTTTTCCTCTTGCACAACCGGCTGCTCGCCCCCCGACCTGCCTCCGGCCGCGAAGCCTCGGGTATGGGCGTGTGGGCGTTTTTCAGTGCCTGTTCGGGACGACTTCGGCTACGGATCCGCCGAAGTGGCATCGTCTGCGCCCGGGGCCGCATTCATTTGTATCACGAGGAGCGTGGCGTCGTCGTTGCGAAGAGTGCCCTCGGCCCGGGCCTGTTCGACGCGGCTCCGGAATACGTGCTCGTTCCAGTCCATGGCGGCCGTTGGGCCGGAAGAGGGATCGGCGCCCCCCTGGGTGTCGCCCAGGAGCCAGGCGGCCACCGCGTCGGTGGCCAGGAGGAAGGTGTCCTGCGGGTGCCAGGTGCCGGACGCCGTTTCGGGCAACGGCACGGGCTGATCCGATCGGCTAGGGACGAGGGCAGGGCGCTTCGTAAAAGCATCGGGCGACTCGAAGGGCCAGCCCCGTTCCAGGACGCCATCCCGCACATGGAAGAGGCAACAGTCGCCGATGGACATGGCTTGCCACTGTCCACCAGCGTGGAGGGAGAGGCCCAGCAGGGCCGCATAGGCGCCCTCCGCCGCCTTGGCCGCCACGTACCAGGGCCGCTGCTCAGCGCGCCCGTGCGTCCTTGCCTGCCACTCGCCTCGCCAGGCCGAAACGGCGTCGCGGAATGCTTCGGGCGTCGTCGCCTTCCGGTCCACGAAGCCGTGGACGAGGCGCTTGGCCCACGTCCGGGCAAACACGGACTCCGTCGCCCCGTCGGCCACCGCCACGCAGACGGGCCAGTTTTCGGTCGCAATCGCCGCGGCGTCCTCGAAGTCTGCCTCGTCTGCGCCTGCCTTGGGGATCCCGCACGTCCAGTGCGAAACCAATGGGTTGGACATAGGAAACGCCGTACGTCGTAGGCAGAATCAGCGGTCCCCTTTCAGGAAGAGGCACACCGGCCGCTCCCCCTCCCCCACTCGCCATTCCACAAGGCAGAACCCCCGAACCCGGGCAGCGAGTCGTCCCCGTCCCTTTCCGGTGACCCAGATTTCTATCTATCGAAGGTTGCTCGGCCGCGTGCCGATCTCCAGGAACGTGACGAGCGACACTGGGTCGGCGTTGAAGACGAACCCTCGGGTGTCGAGCGTCACGCTGTAGCCCTCCTGCTCGGCGGCCGACCGCATCGAGAACGGCAGGCGACTCGACATCTGAAAGAGCATCTCGGCATACTCGTCGTCCTTGGGCACCTCGTCGACGCTTGAGGGCAGCTCCACCGGCGGCTCCTCGGACTCGGACAGGTGCACGTTGAAGAGCAGCACCTCCCCGTCGTCGGTGGCGAACGAGCGCAGCTCCTGGGCGTAGCGGAGCGGGTCGCCGTCCGTAGCCTCCCCGTCGGTCACGTTAATCACGATGGGCGGGAAGCCGTGCGGATGCTGGTCGATCCAGTCGCGCACGGACCGGGCGGCGAGGTCGAGCGCCTGGCACATCGGCGTGCCGTTCTTGGCGTGCGGGTCGAACCAGATGGGCCTCTTCACCCGCGTTTCGGTGGTGCCCCCCTTCCCGTCGTCCACCTCCTTCACCTGCTGCTCCATCCGCTGGGGACGGTCGGCCAGGTGGCTGATGGGGACGAGGCTGGTGCCGGGGTCATGCTCCTCAGTCGGCTGGATGAGCCGTTGCACGCGCTCCCCGTAGCCGATGACGCCGACGTGGAAATAGTCGCGCACCCCCTCCTCCTTCGCGCAGCGTAGCACGAGGTTCTGTAGGAGATCGTTCACCGTGTCGGCCAGCACGCGGGCCCGGCTCGGCGCCGCGTCGCCCGTCTGCTCGGCCCCCCCGAACGGCTCCTGCATGGAGGCCGACTGGTCGAGCAGGAAGAGCACCGCAGTGGGCTGCTGGCGACTGATCTCGGCGGAATACGGCATGCGCAGACAGGCTGGACGAGAACGGCAAACAGCTCGGATGTGGCATCGACCGCCTCCGCCGACGTTCCGCAATGGCTGTAAAAAAGCCAAGAGACCACCGCCTCGTGGTGGTCAGTCGAGATCGTCCAGAAGCTCCTGCGCCTCTTCTTTGTACTGCGGAGCGAAGGGATCGGTGCTGGGCATGTCGAGGGCCGTCTGCAGCTCGCGGCGGGCCGCCTCGGGACGATCCATCTGGAGATACGTCTTTGCGAGTTCGAGGTGGTGGAAGACCTCGTCGTTGCGTTCGATGGCCGTCTGGAAGTCCCGCACGGCCTGATCGATGGAGGACTCCGGCAGCCCGCCGTAGACGGTCTTCACGATGGCCCGCTGGAAGAAGCCAATGTCTTCGACTTCACGGTGCCACCGCCCTCGCGTGTGGTAGGCCCCGTCGAGCGTGGAGTCGAGGGCAATGGCCCGATCAGCGTGGCGCTTGACGGCCCGAGATCGTTGGATGCGCTCGCGCGTCCCGGCGTCCAGCGCGGCCCGTCCCTGGGCCACGGCCATCGCGAGGTGGGCGCGGGCACTGCTGGAGTCGGCTGCCACCCCGGCCTTCGCGACCTCGATCGCGTTCTCGTAGTACTGCGTCCGCCGATCGTCATCGTCCGTTTTCTGCCCGAGGTCGACCCAGGTGTACACCAGACGCCACAGCACCTCGGTTCGTTCGGGATGATCGTTGCGCAGCGTCTGGAGCCGATCCAGCGCCGCCGAAAAGTCGCCAGCCTGCCGGAGGCTATCGATCGGGGCCAGTGCGTCCTGGAGAGACGCTCCTTCGGGGTCGGCCGACTGCGCCGGAGCGGTGAAGGGGACGAGAAGGAGGAAAATGACAAAGATCAGCGAGCAACAGTGGGGGCGCATGGCGGAACGACGGACAATCGAGAAGGAACGCAGAATGAGGACTCGAAGATTGTCGGTAACGACTGAACGGACCGCTCCGACGAAAGGTCTCTCTTGAAGGCGGCACGGCGGCCCGAAGTGA
>CAZMDV010000010.1:0-19780 GCA_964564875.1 uncultured Salinivenus sp. | reverse complement strand
TATCCGCTCAGTCCGAGTTCAGCCACCGCACATCGACCCAATCGGTGACAGCCTCAAACTCCGGATCGCCCGTCATGACTTCCCCGTCCGTTTTGCTTGCAAGCCCCGCGGCAAAGCAGTCCGCATAGGCGAGACCGCCGTCGACCTTGAAGCAAGCGGCCTCTCGGGTCAGTTCGTGACCGGCGTCCACCCACTCGATGGGGAGATCCGCCATGATGGTCTCCACCTCCTCCGCTTTCTCAGTCCCGTAGGTGCGCTCCGTGATGTACAGCACCTCGCCCCAATTGACCACACAGCCGCAGAGCCTGCACCGATCCGCCGCGGCGTCGGCCAACAACTGGGCGACCGTATCCCAGCCGTCCTCCCTCTCGAAATAGGCGAGCAGCGCGTAGCTATCGAGGACGGTCGTTTTCACGGGCCTTCTCTTTTTGACGTTCATCGAGAAGCGCTTGCGTGGCGTTGCCCTCCCCGGAGAGCACTCCGGCAAACCGCTCAAAATAGCGGTCGTTGAGAGGGCGTACCTCTACGCCGTCGTCGGTCTCGACGATCACGACCTTGGTGCCCTGATCGAAGCCGAGTTTGCGGCGCAGCGGGGCGGGGATGACGATCTGTCCCTTCTGGGTGACGGTCGACGTGTGCATGGGTATGGTTCAGCGTGTGTATTACGTATCGTCAGTGTAATACACTTCTTTCCGTGTATTTCGGTTCCTAACGACTCGTTTCATCTTCTCCGGCAATCAATCCTCCGGCGGGGTCTCCGTCGGGAGCGCAATCGAGAGCGGCCTGCGCCGCCCTCACAACATCTGTCCCTCGTCATTGAGGGTCTCCCGCTCGCCGGTCCCGATCCGGGCAATTCTCCGCGACAGATACGCCACTCGGTTCTTCGGGGCCGCGTAGCCCGACGTTCACGACGTGGAGCAGCCCAAGGCGGTGGAACCCTCACAGGGCTGGCCACAGGCCGATCCGGGCCGATAACGGGGGGACGAACTAAGCCCCCGACGCGCCGAGTTGCATCACGAGGCCGAAGTTGTCGACGACGCCGCGCTTGCCCTGCACCCGGCCTTCCTCGATGCGGTACTTGGTTACTCCCTCCACCTCGACCGATTGCGCCGCGGCCTGCACGCCAAAAATGTCGTGCACCTCGATGGACAGATTCGGGAAATAGCGGTGCGTCCGGGCCAGTATCCACTTGAACGCCTCGGGCCTCGACGGGCTCGAGGAAGTGCATGGAGTCGCCGGGAAAGTCGGGGCGGCCAGCCCGTCGACGGTGTCTCGCTGGTCCGCATTCCAGGCCTGGATGAACCGCCGGGCGACGTCCGTCACGTCAGGGTTGATCATGGGCCGTTGTGCAACCTGAATCAGCAACACCATTCCGCTAACGCGGCCGTCCGGAGGCCCGAGTTCAAGTCCGCGAAGAAAATGCGGGCTTGGCGTCCCGGACTCGCCCGAAAGGAGACCGCCCCCTGCCGCAGCGGCAAGCGTGGCCAGGCACGCGAGTTCGGGACATGCTCAAAATCCCCGGACAGTTCGGGACGGCCATTGTGGAATTTGCCCATGTGCACACGAGGCGAGTCTTCAGTTCAGATCTGAAAGAACGGCCGCCGCACCTGCCATACCGCCAGCCCCATCATCAGCGTCGCAAATCCGCCCGTCACCGCCAGGCACACGCCCGGCCCGGCCAGCGCGGCCGGCGTTGCCGCGAACCCGTGGAGGCCGTGCCGCAGCCCGCTCACGGCGTAGGAGACCGGGTTCGCCCACACGAACACGCGCAGTACCGGTGCCGCCCCCTCCACCGGAAACATTGCTCCGGACAAGAACCAAAGCGGCAACAGAAACAGGTTCATGATGGCGTGGAATCCGCGCGTGGTGTCCATCTGCCACGCGATGGCGAAGCCAAGGGCGGTAAAGGCAAGTCCAGTCAGCAGGCAGATCGCGACGATCATGCCCACGCCGAGCCACCCGGGCGAGAGGTCGATGAGGGGCAGGGCCCCGAGAAAGAGGAGGGCCTGGACGGTGGCCAGCAGGGTGCCGCCCAGCGTCGTGCCGAAAACGAGGGCGGTGCGGGGCGTCGGGGCCACCAGCACGGCCTGGAGGAAGCCTGAGGCGCGCTCCTCGACGATCGAGATCGTGGAGAAGATGGCGGTGAAGAGCAGCACCAGCGCGAGGATGCCGGGAAACAGGAACGCCACGTAGCTGCCCGCAACGCCGCCCTGAGGGGGCTGGAAGGTGTTCTGGAAGCCGAGCCCCAGGAGTAGCCACAGGGCCAGCGGCTGCGCGAGAGCGCCCAGCACGCGACTCCGATCACGCACAAATTTGAGCATCTCGCGGGCGGTGAGGGCCCCGACCGTTCGTAACGCGTTCATTGAGGACGGAAGGATGGACGTGGGGAGGGTGGACGTGTAGAGAGGAAGATCCGGGCGTGCCCGCCGAGGAATACGCGGTACGAAATACGCACTCTGCTAAAATCAAAATCATCTATTCCCCCGCCTCGGTGGCCCGAGCCAGGGTGCGCTCCCGATCCTCCTCGGGCGGCTCCCCAGCGTGCACCATGAACACATCCTCCAGCGTCGGCGTGCGGAGAGTGGCGCTGCGGATGTGATCGCCCAGCGCTTCGTACAGGGCCGAGAGGAACGCCGGGGGATCGGAGGGCGCAACCTGCACGGTCGCCCCCACGATCCGGGTGGGCACCCCAAACTGCGCTTCGATACGATTGCGGAGGGGCGTTGGGGACTCGGTCTCAAGCCAGAGCGTCTCGTCCCCCAGTGCGTCCTTGAGCGCATCGGGCGCGCCATCGGCCACGAGGACGCCGTCCGACAGGATCCCGACGCGGTCGCAGCGCTCCGCCTCGTCCATGAGGTGGGTCGCCAGCAGGAGGGTGGCCCCCTCTGCGTCGCGCAGCCGCTGCACGGCGGTCCAGAACGTGCGCCGGGCGGCAGGGTCGAGGCCGGAGGTCGGCTCGTCGAGCAGCAGCAGGTCGGGGCGATGCAGCAGGCCCCGAGCAAGGTCCACGCGGCGCCGCAGCCCCCCCGACAGATCCCCCACCGCGTCGTCGGCCCGGTCGGCCACGTCGAGGCGATCCAGTAGCGCGTCGATCCGCTCGCGGCGGTCCGCACCGTGCAGGTCGTAGAGGGCCGCCTGGAAGCGCAAGTTTTCGCGGACGGTCAAGGCCTCGTCGAGCGCCTCGTCCTGAAAGACCGCCCCGATTCGTCGCCGGACGCCCTCCGGCTCTTGGGCCGTATCGAGGCCAAAGACCTGCGCCCGCCCCTCCGACGGCGGCATGAGCGTAGACAGGATCCGGAAGAGCGTCGTCTTGCCGCTGCCGTTGGGCCCGAGCAGGCCGTAGAGCGAGCCCGGGGCCACCTGAAGCGTAACGTCCCGCAGCGCCCGGTGCGTCCCGTAGCGATGGGTCACACCTTGAATGTCGACGGCCGGGTCGGTCATGAAGGAATGCGTACGATCGCAGAACAAGCAGGCACCTCTCAAGCTCGGGGCAACCGACCGCCGTCCATCGACGGCCGGCCGCGGTCCTTTTTCAGACGAACCAATCCACCATCAAGAGCGCCACGAGGGCCGGAATGTAGAGTACAGACGCCTTGAGGACGCGCCTTGCCTTCTGCCCCGTCCGCTCCCCATTGAACACGATCGTCGTCCACAGAAACCACAGCCCGAGCGGCACGACGCCGATTCCGTAGATAACGCCCGCCGTGTCGGTGAGGACCGGCAGAACACTCACGGGCACGAGCAGCGCGGCGAAGCCCATCATCTGGGCCGCAGTGGAGTCGCCCTCCGGCTCCACGACTGGCAGCATGGCGTAGTCGCCTCGTTCGTAGTCCTTGCGATACATCCAGGCGAGGGACAGAAAATGCGGCATCTGCCAGCACGCGAGAATCCCAAAGACGGCCCAGCCTCCGGCCCCCAGGTGTCCCGTGGCGGCGGTGTAGCCGCCAAGCGCCGGCAGCGCCCCGGGCACCGTGCCGATCAGCGTGTTCCACTTCGTCATCCGCTTGAGGGGCGTGTAGACGAAGAGGTACAGCACGGCCGTTAGGGCCGCCAGGATTGCCGTAAGCGCATTTACCAGAGGACAAAGAATGCCGACGGCAGCGCACACCAGCAGGATGCCTACCCGGCGGGCCACGTCAGGGTCCACCTGTCCCGCAGGCAGCGGCCGCGCCGCCGTCCGTTTCATCTGCGCGTCGTAGCGGCGCTCGAGCACGTGGTTGAGCATACCGACGCCCCCCGCGCAGAGGGCCGTGCCGAGCATGGCCCAGAAGAGCACTCCACCGTCCAGCCCCGCCGGAGACCCGACGAGAAATCCTGCGAAGGCCGAGAGCGTGACGACGGACGAGATCTCCGGCTTGACCAGCACGAGATAGTCCCAGAGCACCGCTCCGAGGGAGCGCGGAGAGGCCGGAGCGTCGGCTGCGGCAGGGGCGGCCGGGACGGCCACAGGCGGATCCGACGACCCGTCAGACGGGGAGTCCATGAGCACGAAGAACCAAGCGCGAGAGTCATCGAGGGCAGGGGAGCGAACGGCGGAACGGTCAGGGCTCCGCCCTAGCGAGCGTCGGCTCCGGCGCGTCCGTCGTCTTCCGGTCTGTCGTCTCCCGGGACCTTGCCGGTTCCCGCTGCCGCGACGCGAGCAGAGCCATTACGATTGACGTCCCAAACAGCAGGGCGCCAACGACGAGATGGGCCACCGTGAGCAACACGTATGCGACCATCCCCCCCTGGCCGGACGGCTCATAAAGCGTAAGGAGCAACGAGGCGAGCCCGAGCACAAACTGCAGTCCCATCGTTCCGGTTAGGACCCAGGCGGTGTGGCGCACCACCGGCACCTCATCGAAGTGCTTCTCCGCCACCACGAAGACGGCGAGGACGATCCCGACCACTAGGAAGGATCCGGCCACGTGCACGGCGGTGTAGCCCCCAGACATGCCCGCCCCTGGATGGCGCAGCAACGCCCCGAGAACAATCTGCAGATAGACTATCGCGGTGGCGGCGTAGGCCCACCGGCGCAGGCGACGGGCCGCGTCGGTCCGGGGCAGCACGCCGTCCCGCCCCCGCCACGTGTCGGTCACGAAGAGTGTCATCGCCACGAGGACGGCGAAGAAGAGCTGGGCAACACAGGCGTGAACCATTGCGAGGTTGAGCGACACCCACAGGACGCGCAGTCCACCGAGAATGCCCTGGGCCACCACCAAGGCTACAGCCGCAACGCCCAGCTTCCGCATCCAGGCCCGGGGATCGGCCCACCAGGTCCACGCAGCCAGCGCAACGGTGAGCATGCCGACGAGGCTGGCAATGAGGCGATGGCCGTGCTCCGCCAGATACGCCGGCACTTGCCACCAGCCTTCAGTTGGATTGATCAGGTTGTAGGATCCCAGCGAGGTGGGCCAGTCCGGGAAGGCCATGCCAGCACCAATGCTCGTGACGACGCCGCCCCACGACAGCAGCAGGACGGTCGTGAGCACCGTGGCCACCGAAAATCGACGGCGCCAGGTCCAGCCAGAATGGCGAGATCGGGAAAGCGACACAGTGTTGGACATGTGCGGGAAGCAGATCTTCGGGGTGCTGTAGCCGCCCCGCCGGGACGGCTCTCTACTTTACGTGACTGGTTTGTGCCTTGATGGATGCCGATTCTCCCACGGGAGGGGGCGCACTCGGTTCCGCAAAGAGGGCACGGACGAAACCATTGTTGGAGTTTTTCCTACGCCTTTTCGGTCTTTTCCCATCCCCTCCTCTGCGATCGGCTTCCCGCACGCTTTCGTCACACCCTGCTCAACCGCCATGGCTATGAACGATACTCTCATCGCGTCCATCTCCGGCATTCGCGGCATCGTGGGTCAGGGCCTGGGCCCGTCCGTTCTCGTGCAGTACGCCGGGGCGTACGGGACGTGGTGCCGCGAGCGGGCCGCGAGCATCGACCGCCCCCCTCGGGTCGTGGTGGGGCGGGACGCTCGGCCGTCCGGCGAGGCCTGCGCGCAGGTGGTGATCGGGACGCTTCGGGGGATGGGATGTGAGGTGGTCGACGTGGGCCTAGCCTCCACGCCCACCGTCGAAATGGCTGTGCTCCGGGAGAAGGCCGCAGGAGGAATCGTCCTAAGCGCCTCCCATAACCCGGAGGAATGGAATGCCCTCAAGCTGCTCAACGAGAAGGGGGAGTTCCTGACCCCGGCACAGGGGGAAACCATAATTGAGAGGGCGGACGCCGCCGGGACGAGCCCCGTGACGTACGACGACCTGGGCGGGTACCGGAGCCTCAATGCCCTTCCCGACCACATCGACGAGATCCTGGCCCTCGACCTCATCGATCCCGAGCAGATTGCGGCCCAGAACCTCACCGTCGTCGTCGACGGCATCAACTCGGTTGGGGGCATCGCCCTGCCCCGCCTCCTCCACCGCTTGGGGGTGGCCGAGGAGAACGTGCACCGTCTCCACTGTGAGCCCACCGGCAACTTTGCTCATCCCGCCGAGCCGCGGCCTGACCACCTCACCGAGCTGACGGCCGTTGTGCCCGAGCAAGGCGCCGACCTCGGGCTGGCCGTCGACCCGGACGTCGACCGTCTTGCCCTCGTCGACGAGCAGGGCCGGTTCATGCTCGAGGAGCTCACCCAGGTCCTGGCCGCCGACTTTCTGTGGCAACACCGCGAGGGCCCCTTCGTCACCAACCTCTCCTCCTCGCGGGCCATCGAGGACGTGGCCGCCCGGCACGGCCAGTCGGTGTACCGCTCGGCCGTCGGCGAGATCAATGTCGTGGAGCGCATGAAAGAGGTCGGCGCCGTCCTGGGCGGGGAGGGCAACGGCGGCGTCATTCTCCCTGATCTCCATTACGGCCGGGACGCACTCGCCGGCACGGCCCTCCTCCTCCAGCACATGGCCGACTCAGGGCGCTCCCTAGGCGACCTCCACGACGCGATGCCCCACTACGCCATGGCCAAAGAGAACCTGCCCCTCCCCGACCTCTCCCCCGACCGGCTCCTGTCGGCGCTCGGAGAGCAGTACGACGGGGAGGATCGGTCGACCCTCGATGGGCTGAAGATCGACTTCGAAGACTCCTGGGTCCACATGCGGCCCTCCAATACCGAACCGATCCTTCGGGTCTACACCGAGGCCGAGACGGACAAGGACGCGCAGGCCCTCGCCGCCCGCTTCCGGGAAGAGCTGCAGGACCTGATCGACACGCTCGAGACGCGATAGCTCCTCTCTGGCGCTCTCGTTCGCCCGTCCCCCCTTGTAACGGTCGGGCAATTCCGACGGGCCGGGAGGAACGGCCCTTTTTTGGAAGCAATTCAAGGGGTCCTGCCAAAGAATTCTGTCACACTACGGAGGTGGGCGCGCACAGAAATATCCTCCCGGGCGGAATTGCCGTGGGGGCCTTCGAGCAGAGATGGCCGTTTCTTCCAGCGGGGGATGCCCGACCGAACCGTAAGCCCCGACCCGTTGCCCACTTCCCTCTCGTAGCCCGTCACAGCCATGACCGATGATCGTGACATGCCTCGCGACCTCGCGTGGTACCGGTCTCGTTGGAACAAGCTGGCCGATCTTCTTTCGGTCTCCGATCCGGACGACGTTGTGCCCGAGATTGAGCGGCTGCAGGACCACGTGGAAACGCTAACGACGCAGCGCGAGGCGCTGACGAAGGCGGGCCTGGACGACACTGGGCAGGCCCTCCGCATGATCGAGAACATGCGGAAGCAGCTGCACGAGCTCTACGCAGAAAAAGAAGCCGCGGAGCGAGCCGCGACGCCGGGCGGGGACACCTTCGAGCAGCTGCGGGCCTTCCACGCCTCTCGGGAAAAACTCCAGCGCCAGATCGGCGTCTCGACGGCCGAGAACATCCTCGACATGGTCGAAAGCCTGACCGATCAGCTCGAAACGTTCTACCTGAACGAACAGCCCCGCAGCGCTCCTGAAGACCAGCCCCCCCGTGCCCGCCGCACCGTGCACCCCGACATCGACCCTCTGGTGTCGGAGGCGGAGCGGAACCGACTGGAGGACATGACAGACGAGGAACTGGATGCACTGTCGGTAGGGGCGTTCTGCGTGGACGACCAGGGCGACGTTCGACGAGCCAACGAGAAGGCCCTCGGGTGGCCCGGCGTGACGGCCGATGCGCCCGCTGCCCTTGAGGGACGCAATTTCTTTACGGAGCTCGCGCCCGGCACCGACGTGCCTCTCTTCCGCGGCCGCTTCGATGCGGGCGTGGAGACGGGGGCGATGGACCTCCAGTTCTTTTACGGGGAGGAGGCGAAGGGGGGCGCCAGGATTGCCGTCCACCTCCACCGCAAGCCCGACAGCACCGTCAACTGGATTCTTTTTCGCCCCCAATGACGGGGACTCCCCTATGCGACTCATACTCACGATCAACGATTGCCGCACAGCATGCCCGAAGGAGACGTCGACTCGGAGCCGACCAACATATCGTCCGTCCGTTCCCGGGACGGGCGCGGGACCCGCGCTCCATCCTCGGAAACAGACGAGACCAACCCGCATCTTTCGGCAAGCGCTCCCCTGACCTTCAGGCACAATGACGTCGGCGAGCGGCTCATGAACACGAGTGACGAGCAGCTCGACAACGCCCCCTTCGGCATCATCCGGCTCGACGACGACGGGACCGTCCAGTTTTTCAACCGGTACGAATCGGCCCTCAGCGGGGTCTCTCCCGCGGAGGCCGAAGGGCGAAACTTCTTCACGCAAGTGGCCCCGTGCACGAACAACTGGCTCTTCCGGGGCCGCTTCAGGAAGGGAGTCCGCCGGGACGACCTCGACGAGACCTTCACGTACACTTACACGTACGAGATGACACCCACGCTGGTCGAGGTTCACCTGTACCGCGACGCGTCCAAAGACAACTGGATCATGGTCCAGGAGCACTGATCCTGCGACCGCACCGCAGCCCGCGTCCCTCACGTACGCCTTAAGCTGATATGTCAATGCGGACAGAGGCGCCCCCAGCTCGGTCGGAGGGTTCCGGGCAGCCGCCCCCGACGAACAGCCCGGAGGTCGTGGAGGCCCTCCAAGAGGCCCGTTCACAGTGTCCGGCGGTCGGCGAGCCGCCCACGAACCCGTGGCGTACGCTGCTTTACGAGGGTCTCCGCGAAGAGGGACTGCCTACGCTCGTCACCGAGGATACCACCACGCCAGGGGGAACCCTCTGGACGGGCGCCCGGCTGTGGACGAAATCGTTCCGTGCCGCCTCCCTGCACGCCGGAGACCGACTCGTCGTGGGCCTGTCGCCGTCCACCGCCTTTGTGCAGGTCCTCGTGGCGGCGCTGTGGGAGGGCCTCACCGTGGCCCTCGCCACTCCGCGCGACGACCTCGACGCGCTGTGCTCAGCGCTTGATGCGCGGGCGGCCGTGGGTCCGGAGCCCGGCCCGCACACCTGGGCGGCGGACACGTGCGCAGGGCCCACGTCGACGCCCGACGCGCTCCGCCCGATCGAAACGGAACGCACCCCCGACGTGCGGTTTCTGCTGCGGACGTCGGGCACCACGCAACTCGCCCGGTGGATTGCGCTGTCCGACCGCAACGTGCTGTCGGTCCTGGCGACCCACCTTCCGCACCTTACCCTGCGCAACGCCCGCGTCCTCTCCGTGCTGCCCTGGTCCCACGCCTTTGGGCTGGTGCTGGAACTCTTCCCGGCGCTACTGGCCGGGGCCGAGATCATTCGGGACCCGGAAGGCGGGCGCGATCCCTCGACCCTCGTCGCCCTCGCCGACGCGTGGAGCGTGACGCACCTGTCGGCCGTTCCCCTTACGATCCAACGCCTGCTCGAACAGGAGGACGGATCGGCGCTGCTGGACCGGCTGCACGGCGGCATCGTCGGGGGCGCCCCCGTCTCCGGCCCCCTCGCCAACCGTCTGTCCGAGACGCGGCTCCGCGCCGGATACGGGCAGACGGAAGCGGCGCCCGGCATTGCCCTTGGACCGCCGGGCCGGTGGGCCGCCAATTACCTGGGTCGGCCCGTAGGCTGCGAGGTGGCAGTGGCGGACGACGGCGAGCTCCTGTTTGACGGCCCGAATGCCTGCGTCGGCGTGTGGCGGCGTGGCGAGGGGCTCGACCGGGCAGATCCGAACCGGACGGTCCGGACGGGGGATCTCGTCCGCCGTGAGGGGGACGACCTTTTCTTCGAAGGCCGCAAGGGCACGTCGTTCAAGTTGTTGAACGGGCGCCTCGTGCGGGCGGGGGCGTGGGAGGCGCGGGTCAAGAGCGAATACCCGTTCCTCCACGATGCCCTCCTGTTCACGCCCAGCGGCACCGACATAGCCCTCGCGCTTTGCACCGACCGCCCATCGGACGAGGTGCCGTCGCTGGAGGATCTCCGAAATGACCTCGGCTCGCTCGGCAACCGGCTCGCCGCCGCCACCACGGTCTCTCCCGACAACTGGGCCCAGCGACCAAAGGGCACGGTGGACCGCACAGAGATGACCCGTCACCTTCAGGACGCTTTCCGCTCCGACTGAACCCGAGGGGGGCCACGTCGACCGCCGCCCCCGAATCGCTACTCCAAAATTGTCTGTTTCGCCATGTCAACCCCTATCGAGCCCGGCCCCGATCAGGAATCGGTCTGGGACTATCCACGTCCCCCCGCCCTCGAACCGGAGGACCGCCGCATCCGGGTCGTCTTCCACGACACGACGATCGCGGACACCACCGACGCGCTTCGCGTGCTCGAAACGAGCCACCCGCCCGTCTACTACCTGCCGCCCGAGGACGTGGCCACCGAGCATCTGGAGCGCGAGGCCCGCACCACGATGTGCGAGTTCAAAGGACGGGCCGTGTACTACACCCTCACCGTGGGCGACCGCTCGGTGCAGAGCGCGGCCTGGGGCTACCCCAACCCTACAGACCGCTTCGCCGCGCTCCAGGACTACATCACGTTCTACGCGAGCAAGGTGGATGCCTGCTATGTGGGCGACGAAACAGCCCGGGCTCAGGAAGGCGACTTCTACGGCGGCTGGATTACCGACGACGTGGTAGGCCCGTTCAAGGGAGGAGCGGGCACCATGGGCTGGTAGCCCCGGCCCGTTGGTCGGGCGTCGTCACACCTGTGCCAACGCGCGGTCGAGATCGTCGCGCAGATCATCGAGCGACTCCACGCCCACGCTGAGGCGAATCAGCGAATCGGTGAGGCCGATTTTTTGCCGCTCCTCGGCCGGAATGGAGGCGTGCGTCATCGAAGCCGGGTGCTCGATGAGACTCTCCACACCGCCCAGACTCTCAGCGAGCGTGAAGACGTCGACCTCGTCCAAAATGGTAAGGGCTTTGTCCATGTCGTCGTCGGCCAGCTCGAACGAGATCATGCCGCCGTAGTCCGACATCTGCTTCTGGGCGAGGGCGTGGCCGGGATGGGAAGGAAGCCCGGGGTATCGCACGTGGCCCACCTTTTCGTGTGTGTCGAGCGTTTGCGCCAGCCGCCGCGCATTTGAACAGTGCTGTTCCATGCGCAGGTGGAGCGTCTTGGTGCCGCGCAGGGTCAAAAAGCAGTCCATGGGGCCCGGCGAGGCACCGGTGCTCTTCACTTGAAAGCGCAGCTTCTCGGCCCACTCGTCCGAGTCGGTGCAGACGGCCCCAAGAATGAGGTCGGAGTGCCCACCCAGGTATTTCGTCGCGGAATGGAGAACGAGGTCAGCGCCGTGGTCGAGCGGCTGCTGGAGATAGGGGGTGGCAAAGGTATTGTCCACCGCCACCGTCACGTCGTGGGCGTGGGCCCGCTCGCTGAGCGCCTCAATGTCGACCAGGCGCATAAGTGGGTTCGTCGGGGTCTCGACCCAGAGGAGCTGCGTGGCGTCCGTAATGGCCGTCCCCACCGCGTCGAGGTCGCTCATGTCGACGAACGAGGTCTCGATGTTGAGGGGCTCGAAGACCTCTCGGAGGAGCCGGTAAGTTCCCCCGTACAGGTCGTCCGTCGCCACAACGTGATCGCCGGGCCGGAGGCTCTTCACGATGGCGTCGATGCCGGCCACCCCCGAGCTGAACGCAATGCCGTGCTCGGCCCCTTCCAAGTCGGCGAGGTTGCCCTCCAGGGCGGTCCGAGTGGGGTTGGACACCCGCGAGTACTCGTGGCCCTTGTGCTTGCCCGGGGCTTCCTGGGCGTAGGTTGAGGTCTGGTAGATGGGCGTCATCACCGCGCCGGTGGCAGGATCGGGCTGTTGGCCGGCGTGCACGGCCCGCGTGCCGAATCCCCGGTCGCCACTGGCATGCGTGTCGGCCGACGAAGAGGGAGAGTCTGACATAGAGGTAGTCGGTTTGGGAGCAGTACGCGCCTGTTCGAGACAGGGAGCCTCGGCGGGAGAGCGGCCCGTCCATCCACCGTTATTATCCAAGGGCCCGGAAGCGGTTTTGAAAGGGACGGACGAGGCCCCACACTAACGTACTACGCCCCGAGCCTCCTGTTGGAGACTCGGGGCGAGGAATCGATTGATTCCGAATGGGGCGTGGACAGACAGGGGACGCAGGGTGCGTCAATACCAGTTACCGGCCTCCACCGCCGTTCCCTTGCCCACTACTGCCCCCGCCGTTGCCATCCATTTGACCGGCACACTTCTTCACCTCCTCGGCCTTCTCCGACTGTTCAGTCTGAACGTACGCCTGGAACAGGGCCGAGCATGCGTTCTGACGGTACCGGCCGTCTGCTCCGCTCAGCTGGCGGGCTCGCTCGAGGGGCGGGATGGCCTTCCTGAAGAACCCGCGTCGCTCTTGATCCAGCTCGGTTATCATCTTCCGTTCTTCCGCGGTCGGTTCTTGGTTCCCTTGCATGATAGAATCCCGAACAGCCACGAGGCTGTCTTGAAGCGTCACGCCCTTGTTAAGGTAAGACGCGCCGAGATTATACTGTTTCTTGGGATCGTCGGGGTCGAGTTCAACAGCCTTCTCGAGTTGCTCGGCCGCCTCCTCGTACCGGTCGACGTTAAGCAGGAGTGAGCCGTAATTGTACCGGTATGTGGCGTCCTCAGGGTTCCGCTCAATTTGATTTTTGTAGGCCTGTATGGCCCGATCCGTCTGGCCCGTCTTGTTAAGCGCGTTCAGACGCTGGTTCCGAAGCTCCGCGAGGGGCGCCCTCCCCGTGAGGTCCTCCGAGATCACGATGGTGTCCGCGAGGGAAGTGGCCTGCCCTGAGCCTATCTCGGTCCCCTTCATGTACAGGCTCACCCGCAACTGGCCCTTCATTTGTCGCTTGCCCCCCTCCTCCTTCCGAAACGACCCGGAAACCATTCCCTCACTGGCCGGCAATTCTATTCGGTCTGGGGTTTCCCCGTCCACGCTCCGAGAGGTTCCCCCGGCCTCGATGGTCCCCGTGTACGTCACACCGCGCGTCCCCGACAGCCGAAAGTGCGTCGGCCGGTTCGACAGCTCCTCAATGGCCGTCTCCGCCAGGTCGACAGCCTTTTCCGGTTGATTATTCTGACGGTAGAGCTGCACCAGGATTGTGTATGCGTCTTTTGTTGGCCGATCCTCCTTCCTAATGTACCGCTCGAGAACGGGAATGACCTCGGCCATTTTCTGAGCAGACTCCCCCTTCTCCGCGAGACGAGCCGCTTGGAGGCGGGCAAACGCCTCGTTCAGAATGGGATCCGTCGAGTCCGGCCGGATCGCCCCCGCGGCCCCGAAGAAGGCGGCGGCCCTCATGTACTGCTCCCTAGAGCCTGTTCGCCGGGCCTCGTTGAACGTGTCGGCGCCTTTCTGGAGCTGATCAATGTACGCGAGCTTGCGCTGACTTTGGACGGTGCTACGCCGCCCCGGGTCGTACTGGATGGCCTTCTCTTCGGCCATGCGGGCTTGCTCATAGTTCTCCGTGTACCCATCCGGGGACGTGCTGTCGGCCATCTGGCGCAGAATGCGGGCCTTCATCATGTAGGCCTCCGCGTTGGCCGAGTCCTGGGCAATTGCCGAGTCTACGTTGGCCAGGGCCCGATCGTAGTTGTTCTGCGTCATGGCATCCTCAGCCGCACTTATGTTCGGGTTTCCGGCCGAGCAGCCCGACAGAACCGCGAGTCCGAGGCTACCTAAAAACAGTGCGAGGAGCGCTGACTGTCGCGTCGTCATGGTGGGAGGTCGTAGGTGAGTGGGTCTGGGGGAGGGTGTAGCGTCAAGAATTCCGCCCCCGAAGCGGGCATCCGGGGCTGCGAATGCCGGTGGGACGGAGGGCAAATGGTATAGTCGCCGATGCTTCATAGTAGCGGAAATGAAGAGATCATTCAATGCGTTTCAGTTTTTCATTCGTGAACTTCCGATCTAGCGATCTGAGGGGCCTTGCTTTGTAACTGCTCGCCCGCTTTGCTTTGTTGAACTACGTCATCGTTCATAGCCCCGCTAGACGGTGGCGCCTCGGGGCAACGTCGTGCCCCCCCGCTTCCCACCGTTTTCAGACATGCTCTCCGCTTTCTTTCTCCAGCCCTCCCGTTTTTCATGGAATCGACCGATCGCTCTGATTCACTCGTTACGCCGAGTCTCCAGACTCTTCTCCGGGAGGTCCTGGACTACGCAGGCCTGTTTCCCCCGGCGGACCTGTCGCTCCACCGGGCGCTCCAGAACTACGCGGAGTACCGCCGGGAGAACGAGGCCTGGATGCTGTCGCGCTTCGTGCTCCCGGTGCGCCGCCTGCCCGATCTGACCTCCTACCGGGGGCTTTTTAAGGACGGAGACCCCTATCACTTCTCGGTGCTCGGCACCGGAGGCGGCACGGCGGACACGTTTCTGGACGCGTTTGGGCGGGACCTGGAGGTTATCGAAACCTTCGACGAGGAGCTCGGGGGACGCACACAGGTCGACGTCATGGAAGTGCCCCTCCCCGACGCCCTCGTCGGCGGCGCACGGGCGGAGGTGGCGTCGTTTCTCGACGCCCTCAATCGCAAGCTCGTGGCGGCCGGCACGGCGAAACTCGATCTCTTCCTCGAGGTGCCCATGCGAAGCGACGCGGTGGAGGGCCTCCCTGCCCTGTGTGCCGCGGTGGCCGAGCACAACAGCCAGCAGGCCGTGCCCGCCCGCACCGTCGTTGGGCTGAAGGTGCGCTGCGGCGGGGCGGAGCCGACCGATGTGCCTGCCGTCGGGGACGTAGCGGCCCTCATCGTGGCGTGCCGGGACGCCGGGGTTCCGTTCAAGGCCACAGCGGGACTGCACCACCCGGTGCGCCACTACGACGACGGGCTGGATACCGAGATGCACGGCTTCCTGAATATCTTTGCCGCCGCAGTTCTGGCCGCCGAGCATGCCCTCGATCGGCCCGACGTGCAGGCGATCCTCTCTGAAGAAACCGCGGACAACTTTCGGTTCCTCAAGGACGCCGTCGCCTGGCGCGACCTCACTGCCTCCCTCGACGGGGTGCAGCACACCCGGAACACCCTGGCCCTCTCGTTCGGCAGTTGCAGCTTTGAGGAGCCCATCGACCACCTCCGTGACCTCGAACTGCTCTGATGCCGTCCAGCCTCCCATCTACGCTCTGTCCCCGTCCACCACCGCCAGAACCCATGACTCCCCAACTCATGACTCCCCAACTCGTGAGCCACCTCGCCCCCCAGGACTCCTGAGCCCGCTCCTTTCCCCACGCCTATCTCTCAAACGCTTATCTCTCAACATGACCGATCCCTCTCTCTCGTCCTTTCTCGAGGTCGACGCCGACCATCCCTTTCCCATCCAGAACCTTCCGTACGGCGTCTTTACACCTCCCGAGACAACGGTCCCTCGCGTGGGCGTCGCGATCGGCGACCACGTGCTTGACCTCGCCGTGCTCAACAACGAAGGCCTCTTCGACGTCCCTGAGCTCCTGAACGCGCGCCCCTTCGCGAAGCCCACACTGAACGACTTCATGGCGCTCAGCGCGTCGGCGTGGGCGGCCGTCCGCGAGCGAATTCAGACGCTCCTCCGTGCCGATACGCCTGAACTTCGCGACGACGCGTCTCTCCGGGAACGGGCCCTCCCCCCCCGAGCGGAGGTCTCACTCCAGATGCCCGTCGATGTGGGGGACTACACCGACTTCTACTCCTCGAAGCAGCACGCCACCAACGTGGGAACGATGTTTCGGGGCGCCGAGAACGCGCTGAAAGACAACTGGGTGCATCTGCCGGTGGGCTACCACGGCCGAGCCAGCTCCGTCATCCTGAGTGGTCGCGACGTGCGACGCCCCTGCGGCCAAACCCGCCCGGAGGCCGACGAGCCGCCGGTCTATGGGCCCACGCAGCTGCTCGACTTTGAACTCGAAACCGGCTTCTTTGTCGGCGACGGCAACGAGCTCGGGACGCCCATCCCGATCGAGGAGGCGGACGATCACATCTTCGGCATGGTGCTGGTCAACGACTGGAGCGCCCGCGACATCCAGGGCTGGGAGTACGATCCCCTCGGGCCGTTCCTGGGCAAGAGCTTCGCCACCACCATCTCGCCGTGGGTCGTGCCCATGGCGGCCCTGGACCCGTTCCGGACCGCCGGCCCCATGCAGGATCCCGAGCCGCTCGACTACCTGCAGGCCGAGGGCGACGCGGCCTACGACGTTGCCCTGGAGGTGGACCTCCAGACGCCGTCGATGTCGGCCCCCCATACGGTGTGCCGCAGCAACACCGAGCACCTTTACTGGACGATGCGCCAGCAACTCGCCCACCACACTGTCAACGGCTGCAACGTGCGCCCTGGCGACCTCATGGCCTCGGGCACCATCAGCGGGCCCGCGGAGGACAGCTACGGCAGCATGCTGGAGCTCTCGTGGCGCGGGGAAGAGCCGGTGTCCCTGCCCGGCGACGAGACGCGCTCGTTCCTTGAGGACGGCGACCGTGTCATCATGCGGGCCTACGCCGAGGGCGACGGATACCGGATCGGTTTCGGCACCGCGGAGGGGACCGTTCTTCCGGCGTCCTGCACCTGAGGGCGCCGTCGGGCAAGACGAGTTGGCAGACGACCTGCGAAATCGTCAACGCCGTGACAGCCCTCGTGCCCAGGGCTTTTGCCACAATTGCGGAATCTTCCGTGGGGGCTGTCACCTCGTCCGATTTCCCCGCCGAACTGACAGGAAATTCTGGGACACATTCAGGGTGGTATAGGTGTTGCTTCCTTGGGCAAGTGAATCATGAGGCGAGCGAACGGCCCACAGGGTCGGGTTCACGCCTCCTCACGAACCCATCGAACGAATCATCACACTCAACTATGACTCGCTTGACCCGCACCCGAAACCGAAACCTCAGCAGCCTCCAGAACGAAATCGACCGCGTCTTCGACCGGTTCTTCCCGTCTCGGGAGCAGGACCAGGACGGCTCGTCGCCGCAGGCCGTCTGGCGTCCCCGCATGGACCTCATCGAGACGGAGGAGGCCTACCGCCTGCACCTCGACATGCCCGGGATGAGCACGGACGACATCAAGATCAGCTACCAGGATAACGAGTTGGTCGTGAGCGGCGAACGGACGAGCAAGCGCGCCGACGAGGGCGAAGAGTTCGTGCGCGTGGAGCGCTCCTTCGGGCAGTTCCGCCGCGCCTTCACCCTCCCCCGCACAGTGGACGCGGACAGCATCGGCGCCACCTACGAGAACGGCGTGCTGACCGTCACCGTGCCGAAGACGGAGGCGGTGAAGCCGCGCCAGATCGAAATCCAGTAGTCCCGTTCTGGAGGCGGTCTTTATGCCCCTCTCCAGGGTCTCCCTGGAAGGCCCCTGGCCGGACGCTCCGGTCAGGGGTCTTTGTTGTTTTGGGCCGACACGAACGGAACCGGACGCCGGTCAACCCCTGCGTTCTCACGTCCAGATGGCCCGCCGCCGGAATCTGCGAGAGGTTTCACGTTTTTGGTGAGATCGGGGGAAACCTGCGGCGCCCGCCTGCACTTCTAACTTCGAGCGTTTCCTCCCACTCACGTCCCCAGGCAGATGCGACGCACCACGCTCATCGACGAAGACGGGCGCCTCGTAACGGTAAAGACCCCCGAGGACCAGCCGACCAACGACCCGAAGGAGGACACCCACCACGACTTTCTCACGGACCATTGGATGGACGTGGCCGCGGCGTCGTACCTCGGTTTCAAGCGGCACGGCATCGGAACTGTCGTTGTCACCCAGCGCGACCCGGTCGCGAGTCCCATCCATGAGAGCATCGGGACCCACAAGCTGCTCTACAGCCCCGCCAGCGGCGGGTGGCTCAAGCACAACGAGGAGCGCCTCCCCGCCGAATGGCTCGACACGCGCTTCCAGTCGTACAATCCGAACGAATCGGCGATCGTCGTGATGGCCGATGAGGACGGCTCGCTCCGGGTCTACGCCGTGGACGGCACGCCCGCCCCGCCGCGGAGCTACGAATTGGTTCAGGCACGTCAAAATTAGCCCAACATCGAGTTGCTGGTTCCAAGGTGAGGAGGCCCGTTCCCGTAGGGCGTAATGCGTGGTTGCGTGTTGCGTAATTGGTGTCTCCCTTGGGCGCAAAAACTCACAAATCACGCGTCGCGTCTCATTTTCCTTTTGTCACGTCGCGCGACGACCTGGGGATCACTGCTCGCCACCCGGTCCGAACGCCTACCGCCAGCGTGAGAGGAAAAATCGCCGTGTGCAGGTCCTGCGGCCACCACGGCCAGCCCCCGGCCACGACCGCGACCCCGAGGGCGGTGGCCACCCAGTAGCTCCGCAGTCCCGCCGCCGACGGCCGCCACAGCAGGACGGCGGCCGCAATCAGGTGCGTAGGCCAGGCCCAGAGCAGGTTCCAGTTGTGCTCGGTCACCTCATAGGTTGCCACGAACCAGAGGAAGCACACGAGGAGGCCGATGACGCCCACGAACGCGAGCAGGAAGGCATCGCCGTACTCCCCCGGCGCTCGTCCCGTCGTGGCCTGCCAGCCGGTCCACCCGAGCGTGAGGACGAGCACGATCCACCCCGCCGCGAGGGGCCAGTCGAACGCCCTGGGCGTGGCGTCGTAGCCCTCAATCCACTGCACCGTGTCCGTGCGGGCCACCAGCGCGCGGGTCGTGTCGCGGCCCTCGATGGTGGCGTGGGTGAACGCCCTGAAGAGATACTCCGGAAGAAAATGCGCCTCCCGCGGTGTGGACTGGCGATCGGCCGGCGTGCCCAGCGCAAGGTCGAAGCTCAGGTCGACGAGCGGCAGGCTGGCCGCGTAGGGGTCCAGGAGGTGCCGGAAGCTCTGTTGTGGATCGGGGCGGTCGGTGAACTGGACCGCATCGCCCAAGGCTTGCTCCAGCGCGTCTCGCACCCGGGTGGAGCAGTTGTCGAAGAAAAAGACGTACTGGTAGTAGCGGTTTTCGGGCTGGGCGTTGATCCGCAGAAATCGAAAGAGGGCCGTTCGCTGCTCGCGGGTCAGGTTCAGCCGCTGCTCGACCACGGGCCGCCGCTGCTGTTCGTACGCCCGCAGCGCCGCCCGGTAGGGCGCCACGCTGAGGAAGTAGCGCAGGTGGCCGTACGCAAACTTGGGGATGAAGAGGGGGTCGCTGAAGTCGAAGGTGCCGTAGTTGTAGAGCCGGTCGATGCCGAGCACGGGATCGTGCACCCGGAGGGCGCTGTGGCCAAACATCGAGTACACGGGGTCGCCGGGCAGGATCGTAATCATCGACACCTCCGACTTCGCCGAGAGGCGCGTCGGCTGGGCCGCGCTCGGGACGGCGCTCCCCCACGCCAGACCGCCCAGCAGTAGGAGGACGAGGACACGCCGGGAGGCGAGGGAGGCGACCATAGAAGCAGGCGTGAAGCATAGAGCAAATCGCTGACGCCTCGAACGTTCGCCCCCCAGGCGGGTTCAACGCTCGATCTGCCATCTGTAAACCAGCGTCGCCACCACCGTGGGCCGAGCCGACCGTGCCGAGTTTGT
>CAZMDV010000009.1:0-20232 GCA_964564875.1 uncultured Salinivenus sp. | reverse complement strand
GGACAGCGGCCTTTGGAGCCGTTAGTGGTGGTTCGAATCCACCCCGGGCAGCAATAGGTATCCTTCGCCCGCAGTGCTCGCCGCCGCCCCGGCCGCTCCTCCTTCCTGCCATGCGCGCCTCAAGTAACGACAACCGCGTCGCGATTTTCGGAGGCCGCTCGAATCCGGCCCTCGCCCAAAAAATCGCCGAGTCGTACGGCACTACCCTCGGCGACCTCACCATCCGCGACTTTGCCGACGGGGAGATCTACGTTCACTTCGAGGAGTCCATCCGTGGGGCTGACCTGTTTATCATCCAGAGCACCCATCCGGAGGCCGACAATTGGATGGAACTGCTTCTTCTGATTGACGCGGCCAAGCGGGCCTCGGCTGCGCGCGTGACCGCCGTCGTCCCCTACTTCGGATACGCTCGACAAGAGCGCAAGGACCAGCCACGGGTCTCCATTGCGGCCAAGCTCATGGCCAACATGCTCACCTCGGCCGGCGTGGACCGCATCCTCACGATGGAGCTCCACGCCGCCCAGATCCAGGGCTTCTTCGACGTCCCGGTGGACCACCTCCAGGGCTCTACGGTTCTCACCGACCACGTCCACCAGTTCGACCTGGAGAACTTCGTCGTCCTGGCGCCGGACGTGGGGGCCCTCAAGATGGCGCGGTCCTACGCACAGCGCCTAGGCGTCGATCTTGCTCTCATTGACAAGCGGCGCCCCCAACAGAACGAAGCCCGGGTCATGAACGTCATCGGCGACGTCGAGGACAAGAACGTGCTCATTATCGACGACATCGTCGACACCGCCGGCACCCTCACTCGGGCGGCAAAGGCCCTTAAGGACTATGGGGCCCTCAAAATCATGGCGGCCTGCACGCACGGCCTCCTCTCCGGCCCGGCCTACGACCGCATCGAAAGCTCACCCCTCGAACGGCTCATCATTACCGACACGATTCCCCTCAAACGCCCCTCCGAGTCCATCGAGGTCGTGAGCGTCTCAAATCTGTTCGCGAAGGCCATTCGCCACATCTACACCGATCGCTCCGTCTCTACGCTGTTCACCGAGTAGGGCAGCGCGATCATTCCCCAACGGGAGAGATTGGAGCAACGAAGCTGAAGGTCTGCATTTCGCACCGCGTATTCCGTATGAGCGTGACGAGGTACGCAACACGCACTATGCGGTACGAACGAGCCTTCAGCGTCTATTTTGCTTGAATCGGTGGGCCTTTCTCGGAACCAGAATACGGGGGCACGTCTAGGAGATATCTTGCACAGAGCGGTCGAATGACCGACCGTCCTGCTACCGCCACCGCGACTTCTCATTGGACTGAGGACCTCGTCATGGACGCCCCCGTCATCGAAGCCCAGCCGCGCGAGACCGGCTCGAAGGCCGCGCGCGAGATTCGCAACAACAACCGCGTTCCGTGCATCCTGTATGGCCGGACCGTGGAGTCGACGCCGCTCAAAATTCCCATTGGTGCCCTGAACAAGCTGATCTACCGCCGCACGGCACCGGTGGCGGACGTGCAGGTGGACGGCAAGACATGGCACTGCATCTTGAAGGACTATGATCTGCACCCCCTCACGGATCGGCCCCTGCACGCCGACTTCCAGGCGCTTGAAGAGGGGGAAGAGGTGACGCTGACGGTTCCGGTGCACTACGCCGGCATCCCGGTCGGCCAGCAAAACGGGGGCGACACGCAGCAGATTGCCCGCGAACTCGAGATTTCGGTTCTTCCCGACAACATCCCCTCCCAGATCGAGGTCGACATTGCCGACCTTGCCATCGGAGACTCGGTGCACGTCTATGACCTCGACGTCGACTACGAGATCAGAACCCCTCGGAACCAGGCGCTCGTGACGGTCGTGGCCCCACAGATCGAGGCGACCCCCGAAACCGAGGAAGAGGAGGAAGAAGAAGAGCTCACCGAAGAAGAAATTGCCGAAGAAGGCGAAGCAGTCGACACGGCGGCCGAAGAGGGCGAAGAAGCCGAGGGCGAAGAGCCTCCTGAAGGCGGCGAGCAGGACTATGAGGAGTACCAGTAGGAGCCGAGCCCCCCACTGCTTGCGTGCTCTTGTCTGACCTTCCCTCGTAAGGGCGGCCGACCCGGCCGCCCTTATTCTTTTGCCTCCACGTCTTTTGCCTCCACGGATTGTCCGTCTACATGTCCACTCCCGCCGTGCTCGCCATCGGCCTTGGAAATCCCGGCGCCGAGTACGAAGATACACGCCACAACGTCGGCCACATGGTCATCGATGCGCTGACCGAGCGGCTCGGCGTCTCGCTCAAGCACCAGCCGGACGCACTCGTCGGCTGGGGACGGCATGACGGCCGAAAGGTCGGGCTTGCCGTGCCCCTCGCCTACATGAATCGGAGCGGAGACCCTGTCGCGGCGCTGCAGGAGCACCACGACGTGGCCCTCGATCAACTCCTGATTGTCGTCGACGACCTTCATCTTCCCGTCGGCACTCTGCGCCTGCGTCCGTCTGGCAGCAGCGGAGGCCACAACGGCCTCGCGCACGTCGCCCAGCGGCTCGGCACCACCGACTTTCCGCGCCTCCGGGTCGGCATTGGCAATGATTTTGCCGAGGGTCGGCAGACCGACTACGTCTTGTCCTCCTTCTCCGACGAGCAGAAACCGACGATCCGCGACGCGATCGAGGAGGCCGGGGACGCAATCCTCACCGTGGCTCACGACGACCTGGAGGCAGCGATGAATCAGTTCAACTGACATGGGTCGACCTCCGCGATCAGAGCCCCAGCGTGAATGTGCCACATTGTGTCCTCCACACAGAAGCATTGTGATGCGTGAAGCGTGATTCGTGATCGCAGCCCCGGAGCCACTCATCCCACCTCACTCTTTCCGGCGGTTTTCACTTTGAATTACGTGGACCTCCCTACCAACCGCCAACGCGCCTCGGTAGGTTACAAGTCGTTTTCCAACCGTCTGGAGGACCCGCGTGCTCGCGTTCTTGCTGTCTCTGGACCGCTCTACGTACTTACTGCGGCACGTGGCTCTGCTGTCTCGAATGTCTCTTTCGAACGAACAGGACGACCATTTCCATGGAACTAACACTACTCCTCAAATGGCTCATCCCCGCCAGTGGCGTGCTGGCCCTGCTCTACGCGTTCACCCGGACGCAGTGGATTAACAAGCAGGACATGGGGACCGACGAAATGATTAGCCTTTCGGGGAACATCGCGGAGGGGGCCCGCACGTTCTTGAACCGCGAGTACCGCTGGCTCAGCATCTTCGTGGTGGTGGTGGCCGGCCTGCTGATCGTCGCGAACCTCGGGCAGGCCGACTCCTCCTGGTGGATCGCGGTCTCGTTCATTTCGGGGGCGATCTGCTCCGGCCTGGCCGGGTTTATTGGCATGACCGTGGCCACGAAGGCGAACGTCCGCACCACCCAGGCGGCCCGCACGAGCCTCGGCCCGGCGATGAACGTGGCCTTCTCCGGCGGACTCGTCATGGGCCTCTCGGTCGTCGGCCTCGGCGTCATTGGCCTCGGCGGTCTCTTCCTCCTCTACGACAACGCGCTAGGCTGGGAGTTGCCGAAGGTGATCAACGTCATCACCGGCTTCTCGATGGGGGCGTCCGCGATTGCCCTCTTCGCCCGCGTGGGCGGTGGCATCTACACGAAGGCCGCGGACGTGGGGGCCGACCTCGCCGGCAAGGTCTACGCCGGCATTCCGGAGGACGACCCGCGCAACCCCGCGACGATTGCCGACAACGTCGGCGACAACGTCGGCGACGTGGCCGGCATGGGCGCCGATCTCTTCGAGAGCTTCGTCGGGGCGATCATCGGGACGATGGTGCTGGGTGCCTCCTTCACCGCAGCGTTTGGGGCCGATGACGGGACCCTCCAGCTTGCCGGGGTGCTTCTCCCTCTCGTGCTGGCGGCCGTGGGCATCCTCGTGGCCATTATCGGCTCCTGGTTCGTGACCGTCGACGAGGGCGGCGACCCGCAGACGGCCCTCAATACCGGTGAGTTCGGGGCGGCCGCCGTCATGGCCGTGGCCTCCTACTTCATCATCACCTGGATGCTGCCGGCCACCTGGACGACGGAGGCCATCGCCTTCAGTGCCCGCGCCGACTACACAGCCCTCGGGGTCTTCTGGGCCGTCCTGATCGGGCTGGCGGCGGGCCTGCTGATCGGCCTCATCACCGAGTACTACACCGGCACCGACTACGGGCCGGTCGAGGGCATCGCCGAACAGAGCATCGCGGGCACGGCGACCAACATCATCAGCGGCCTCGGCGTCGGCATGCAGTCGGCTGGGGTCCCTGCTCTCATCATCGCCGTCGGCATCGTCGGCGCCAACTACTTCGCCGGCCTCTACGGCATTGCCATCGCCGCGGTGGGCATGCTCTCGATCACGGGCATGCAGCTGGCCATCGACGCCTACGGCCCCATCTCGGACAACGCGGGCGGGCTCGCCGAAATGAGCGGCCTGCCCGGCGAGGTGCGCGACCGCACCGACAAGCTCGACGCGGTCGGCAACACGACCGCCGCCATCGGCAAGGGCTTCGCCATCGGCTCCGCCGCGCTTACGGCCCTGGCCCTCTTCGCCGCGTACATGCGCCAGGCCGAAGTCGGAAGCATCGACGTGGCCGATCCTGTGATTCTGTCCGGCCTTCTTATCGGGGCGGTGCTGCCGTACGTCTTCAGCTCGCTCTCGATACAAGCCGTAAGCCGGGCGGCCGGCGACATGATCAAGGAGGTCGGGCGCCAGCTCGACGAGATTCCCGGCATCATGGAGGGCGAGGGCACGCCCGAGTACGTGCGCTGCGTGGACATTTCCACGAAGGCCGCGCTCCGCGAAATGGCGGCGCCGGGCCTGCTCGCCATCCTCGTGCCCGTCATCGTCGGTTTCTTCATCGACAAGGGCATGCTCGGCGGCCTGTTGGCGGGCGTCACCGTCTCCGGCGTCCTGTTCGCCATCTTCCAGAGCAACGCGGGTGGGGCCTGGGACAACGCCAAGAAGCGCATCGAGGCCAACTACACCGGCGCGGACGGCGAGACGCATGGCAAGGGCAGCGAGGCGCACACGGCCTCGGTCGTCGGCGACACGGTGGGCGACCCCCTGAAGGACACGAGCGGCCCGAGCCTGAACATCCTGATTAAGCTCATCGCGGTCGTGTCCCTCGTGATTGCGCCGCTAATTGCGTAGCGATGCGCGCCGCGCATGGTCTCCCTGCGGGACAGGAGGCACGGGCGCCCCCGTCCGGCTGTCCCGCTTTTTTTATCGGAGGCCGTTCCGTACATTGGAGAATCCCTGGTTGGGAGCGCTTTGATGACCGGGCCGCTCCTCGACCGACGCGCACTTTCTACGGACGCTGAACGAGCAGAATTGAGCTATGGCTGAGGTTGACGTTGAAATGCCCAAGATGGGCGAGAGCATCACCGAAGGCACAGTCGTCGCCTGGTACAAGGAGCCCGGCGATGAGGTAGAGCAGGACGAGATCCTGCTTGAGATTGGCACCGACAAGGTCGATACCGAGGTGCCCTCCCCGGAGGCCGGCGTGCTCACAGAGGTGCTCGTAGAGGAGGGCGATACGGTGGAGGTGGGCACCGTCATCGCCCGCGTGGAGACGGAGGCCGAAGAAGCGGAGGTCGAGCCCTCGACCGAACCGCCCGTCGAGGAGACGGCGGAGCCTGAAGAGACCGAAGAGACGGCCGCTGCCCCATCGGTAGACGGTGAGGAGCCTGAACCACAGCCCAGTGAGGCGAGCGTCAGCGAGGAAGAGGTTGAGGTCGTGATGCCCAAGATGGGCGAGAGCATCACCGAAGGAACCGTCGTTGCCTGGTACAAAGACATTGGCGACGAGGTCGCCATCGACGAGGCGCTCTTGGAAATTGGCACCGACAAGGTTGACACCGAAGTGCCCTCCCCCGCCGAGGGCGTGCTCACTGAGAAGCGGGTGGATGAGGGCGAAACCGTCGAGGTTGGCACCGTTGTTGCCATCCTGGCCTCCGAGGCGGAGACCGGCGCGGTAGAAGCGCCCGTTCCCGAGGCCCCCGACGAAGAGGCCGGGGCCGAACCGGAAGAGAGAGAGCTTCCTTCCACGCCCCCGTCCGGCGACGGGGCGGTGCGCGAGACCGAAGAGACCGACCGACCGCCCGCGGAGACGATCAAACGCCGCGGCTCCGACGGCCGCTTCTACTCGCCCCTCGTCCGCTCGATTGCCAAGGAGGAGGGCCTCCGCATGAGCGAACTGGAGTCGCTGGAAGGCTCGGGTCGGGGCGGCCGCGTGACGAAGGAAGACGTGATGGCCTACCTCGAGGAACGCGAGGAGGCACCCGCCGCTCCCGCCACGGCCCCTGAGCGCCCGCCGCGCCCCAGCCCGCCCGCCGAAGAAGCGCCCGCCCGTCCGGATTACTCGGTGGAGGAAGGCCCGAGCGAAGACGAACTCCGCCAGCAGTACGGCGACCGCATCGAGGTCCAGCCCATGGACCGGATGCGCAGGATGACCGCCGAGCACATGGTGCGGTCGAAAGCCACCTCGGCCCACGTCACCTCCTTCGCCGAGGCCGACGTGACAGGGCTCGTCCGGCTCCGTGAGAGCAACAAGGAGGCCTTCCTGGAGCGCGAGAGCGTGAAGCTCACCTACACCCCGTTCTTCGTGAAGGCCGCCGTGGAGGCGCTCCGGGAGCATCCCATTCTCAACGCGAGCGTCGAGGGCGACAAGATCGTCTTGAAGAAGGACTACCACGTCGGCATCGCCGTCGCCATCGGCAACAAGGGCCTGCTGGCCCCCGTCATCCGCAACGCCGGCGACTACAACGTGGTGGGCCTTGCCCGAAAGGCCGCCAACATTGCCGAGCGGGCCCGCAACAAGGAGCTCGAGCCCGACGAGTTGCAGGGCGGTACCTTTACGGTCACTAACATCGGCTCGCTCGGCTCGCTCATGGGCACCCCCATCATCAACCAGCCGCAGGTGGGCATCCTCGCCACCGGCGCCATCCAGAAGCGTCCCGTCGTCGTGGAGGACGAGGACTTCGGGGACTCCATTTCGATCCGCCACATGATGTATCTCTCCCTCAGCTACGACCACCGCATCATCGACGGTGCCATGGGCGCGAGCTTCCTCCAGCGCGTTGTTGCGGAACTGGAGTCCTTCTCTGAGGACAACAATCTCTTTTAGAACCCGGAAGAGGTCGCCGAGGGAACCGGGTCTTCTGTCTGATGGCTCTCTCTGCTCCTCCTATGCTTGAGGAATACAAGAAATTTGCGATCCGCGGCAACGTCATCGATATGGCCGTCGGCATCATCGTCGGTGCCGCCTTCGGCACAGTCGTGCAGTCGCTGGTAAAGGATGTGCTGACCCCGCCGCTCGGCCTGCTGACCGGCGGCACCGACTTCGCAAACCTGTTCGTCGTTCTCCGGGAGGGGTCGCCCGAGGCCCCGTACGCCACCCTCCAGGCAGCACAGAATGCCGGAGCCGTCACGGTCAACGTCGGGGTGTTCATCAACGCGGTGATTAGCTTTCTGATCGTGACGTTCGCCGTCTTTTTGCTAGTGCGCTACATCAACCAGCTGCGGGAGCCCGACGAAGGCCCGCCGCCCCCGAAGTCGATCAAGAAGTGCCCCCACTGCATCTCCGACGTACCCATCCAGGCAACCCGATGCCCCCACTGCACATCCGAACTCGAAGTTGCCCAGACCGCGCAGTAACCCCATCCTCGCTGAGAACGAAACTGCGGCTTCCAGGAAGACTCAAATATCGGTGTTCCCTCTCCGCTCGTCAACTTTTCCTCTTTCCCACCTTCACCCTTCCTACCTTCACCCTCACACCCCCCAAATCAACCAGATCCCGCCGCAGGTCACGAGGGCGAGCAGCACTTGTAGGGGCGCCCCCATCCGCACAAAGTCGGTAAAGCGGTAGCCCCCCGGGCCGTACACCATCAGGTTCGTCTGATAGCCGATGGGTGTAAGCAGGGCCCCGCTTGCGGCAAAGGTCACAGCCAGGACGAACGAGAAGGGATCGGCGCCAGTGAGTTGGGCCGCCTCCACGGCCATCGGAATCATCAGAATGACGCTGGCATTGTTGCTGATGAGTTGCGTGACGAGGCTCGTGAAAACGTAAAAGACGAGCAGCAGTAGGAAGGCGGGCAGGCCCGCCGACATCTCGGTCACGCCGTAGGCCAGGTACGCCGCCGCACCGGACCGTTCCATCGCCATCCCGAGCGGGATGAGCCCTGCCAGGAGCACGATCACGCTCCAGTCTACCGCCTCGTACACTTCGTTCGGCCGCACGCAGCCGGTGGCCACCATGGCCACCACTCCGCCCAGCGCCGACACGAGGATCGGCATCACCTCCAGGGCTGCGAGCCCCACCACCAACCCGATGATGCCAAGCGCGAGCGGCAGCTTCTCGCTCCGAAACGATCCCTCCTCTTCGTCCTGCACGACCACAAACGTGCGGTTTCGTTCGAAGCGCTCGACGGCCGGGGCCGAGGCCTGCACAAGCAAGGTGTCGCCCCCCCGGAGGGGCATCGCGTCGATCTCGTCGTAGAGAAGTTTGCCGTGGCGCCGAAGGGCCAGCACCAGGGCGTCAAATCGCTGCGCAAAGGTCACCGACCGGAGTGTCTCACCGATGAGGGGGTTGTCGGACAACAACACGACCTCGATCAAGGCCTCTTTTTCGCGTTCGATTTCGAAGTCGGCCTCTGTAATTTTCGTTCGGACCATCGGCTCCAACTTCTGCGTCTCCATCAACTCCAACAGCGCCTCGCGGCTCGTACGGAGCAGAAGCTCGTCGCCTGCGCGAAACTGCTTGGGACCGAGGGGCGCGGCAAACGCTTCCTCGTTGCGCCGCATCTGCACGATGTCCACGTCCAGGTCCAGCGCGGCCAGCGCCTGCCGCACCGTCGTGCCCACGAGGGGCGAATCCTCAGCGACTACGACCTCCGTCAGGTATCCGCTCATCTCGAACTCCTCGGTCAGGTCCTCCTCCGGCTTGATGCGCTCAGGCAACAGACGGTGCCCCACGACCATCAGGTAGACGAGGCCCGTCCCCAGCACAATTGCGCCCAGCGCCGTAAACTCGAACATCGAGAACGGATGATTGAGCAGACGGGCACTCACGTCACTCGCCAGGATGGAGGTGGACGTACCAATGAGCGTAAGCATGCCTCCCAGCATCGAGGCAAACGAGATGGGCATCAGGAGCTTCGAGGGAGAGGTTTTCGTCTTTCGGGCAATGTTGACGGCCATGGGGATCATCATCGCCACCACCGGGGTGTTGTTAATGATTCCAGCCGTGCCTCCAGAGAGCCCGATGAGTGCACCGTACTGCTTGTAAAAGCTGCCCTCCGCCCACTCTACGATCCAGTTGCCCACCCGCCGTAGCACGCCGGTGCGCCGGATCCCTTCGCTGAGGACGAACATGGCCAGAACGGTGATGGTGGCCGGACTCGCGAACCCCGCGACCCCGTCCACTGGCCCCACGCCCGTCCACGGTTCCAGCAGTACGATCGCCACGATCACCCCGAGTGCCGTGATGTCGATTGGGATCACCTCCGTGATGAACAGCACGAGCACGACGGCGATCACGCTCAGCACGACGAGCATGTCCAGGGTAAACGCGGGGGCCGCCTGAACCAGAAGAAACGTTGGCAGAAACACAGGAAGCGGAACACAGCGAAAAGCGACGGGAAGGGGGTCCCACATGGTGGGGAGACCCATCCAGAGACACAATCGGCAGGGCGATGTCTTGGAGAATCCTTCCGATCTTACAGCAAAGGATCCACTCTTCCGGTCCTGAGGGCCCTGTGCGACGGCCCGATGAAAGCCAATCCTACGGTTGTCCGAGGGGGCTTCTGTTCGTACGTTGGAGAATCCTTCGTGGGATCATCATCCTCAAGGGTTGAGAAACGATCTCCTCTCGCGCTCTCTTCCTAAAACCTGAATTGGGCCATGGGCCCTTCCGAGACGGATTCCAACCCGACTCCGTGGTGGGGAACCGTATCCCTAGAGCCGGGCACCGGGGGCCGCTGGGAGATCGGGCCGTCGACCCTCTGGCTCTATCGGAGTGCCCGCGAGTGGCGGGTCATCCACCGACACTCGTCCGATCCGAAAACGACGGACCCCATGGCAAACCGGAGCGACGCAACGGTCCCGCTTCCCGCGGATGAGATGACGGCCCTTCTTGAAACCGACGAGGAGGACCTCCACACCAGCCGCTACAGTTTTGGGGAAACCGAGCCACAGATCTCGCTGCAGCCGGTCCTGGCCAACCGCCCCGTCGTCTCTCGTCCGGAGCACCCTCTATACGTGCCCTCGGGTGAGTCGGTGACGCTGTATCTAAGCACGGTCCTCTGGGTGCGGATCACCCTTCCCGCGTCGGATCGGAAGCTCCAGGAGATGCCGTCGTTTCGCATGTCCGATACGTGGTTCGGCGCGACCACGATCGAGGGCGCGTTCTGCTACGCGACGCGCACGGCCGGACGGCTCCGCCTTGAAAGTCTTCCGCGCCGCTTCCACCGGGCCGTCACGCCCCTACAGATCAAGAACACCGCGACCGACCCACTGGCCCTGGAGCGGGTCCAGCTCCCTGTTCAGCACCTCGCCCTGTACACCACCCCGAATCACCAGCTCTGGACCCAGGCCGTGACCATGATCCGCACAGGGAACACGGAGGGCGCCGACATCCAAATCCGTAGCGGCCCGCCGCCAGACGCCACACAGGCCGAGCGCCTCCAGGAACCCCGCGAGACGAACAAGAAAGGGCTCTTCACCAGCACGTTCAGTGCCGTGGGCACGCTCTTCGCGTCTTAAAGCCCCTTTGCTCTGCCTAATTTCCTTCGCTCTTCTCCGTCAGCCAACTAGTCCTCCCCATGGAGCAGTGGTGGTCCTTCGCCGTCGACTACCTGACCAGCCCACAGGCCGCGAGCGCCCTGAAAGCCGCCGTGAAAGTCCTCTTGGGGCTGGCCCTCGGCCGCCTCGCCGGAAATGGACTCGCCCGCCTGTTTGCGGAGGACGACGCCCAACGGGCCATGATTCTCCGACGAGGGGCGTTCTACGGCATCGCCGGGTTGTTTATTGCTTCGGCGCTCATGGAGCTCGGCTTCGACCTGAGCGTACTCCTCGGGGCGGCAGGCATCCTCACGGTCGCGATCGGGTTCGCCTCCCAGACCTCCGCCTCCAACGTCATCAGCGGCCTCTTCCTACTGGGGGAGCGCCCCTTCGCCGTCGGGGACATCATCCGCGTGAACGGGACCACCGGCGAGGTGCTCTCGGTCGACCTCCTCTCGGTGAAGCTGCGCACGTTTGACAACCTGTTCGTGCGCATCCCGAACGAGACGATGATCAAGTCGGAGGTGACAAACCTGCGGCGGTTTCCCATCCGCCGCGTCGACTTGCAGGTGGGCGTGGCATACAAGGAGGACCTGCGGAAGGTGCGGGAGGTGCTCCTGGAGGTGGCCGACCGGAACCCGCTGTGCCTGGAGGAGCCGGCTCCGCTCATCATCTTTCAGGGCTACGGGGACTCTTCCATCAACCATCAGTTCTCGGTGTGGGCCAAGACCGAGAACTTCCTCGAGCTGCGCAACAGCATTCCCGTCGAGATTAAAGAGGCCTTCGACGAGCACGGCATCGAGATTCCGTTTCCCCACCGCACCCTCTACACCGGCAGTGAGACGGAGCCGTTTCCGGTGCAGAGCCAGGACGGGCCGCCGAAGCCCTCCGCTGCACCGCCCGATGCACCCACCGAGAGCACGCAGACTTGACTCCTCTCCCCAACACTCTCCAGGCGTCCAGTTACTTGCCCTCTGCCTGCAACGCTCGGACGCCCAGAACCGCGAGGGTGACGACAGAAATGGGAATGACGAAAGCCCCCATGACGAAACTGAAGGTAGAGAGCGCCTCGTGCTGGGTCGCCCCCATCACAAGGTAGGTCGTGTACGCGACGTAGTAGCCCAGAAACAACCCTCCCTCCCACCGGGCGATGGCGTATCCGGTGAAGAACACAGGCAGACACGCCAGCGCGGCAGCGATCATAACCGGGAGGTCAAACCAGAGGACCGCGTCGGAAACAGGAAGTCCGTTTGGCGAGACGGCGGCCGAAAAGCCCAGCACGGAAAGGAGATTCAAAATATTGCTTCCCACCACGTTGCCCACAGCGATGTCCCGCTGGCCCCGCAGACTTGCCATGAGCGAGGTCGCGGCCTCTGGAAGCGAGGTGCCCCCGGCCACGACGGTTAGCCCAATGACGAGCTCACTCACGCCGAAACGACGCGAAAGCTCTACGGCCCCCTCCACGAGCCACCCAGCCCCCACCACGAGCAGCGCGAGCCCACCCCCGACGAGCATGAGGTTGTACAGCCAGTGGGAGCTCCAGCGGTCGAATAGCAAAAACGAGCTTTCTGCGGGAGTTGCCTCCTCGCCGTGGACCTGCGTAGCGTCGTCCGGCGTCCTGTCCGGAGCAGACCGAGCCCGGACAATCTGAAACGCGAAGTACCCGATCATCCCAGCCACCAAAAGAAGCCCGTCTACGTTTCCGATCCGACCGTCGAGGGCGAGCAGTAGAGTGACGACCGCGATGACAATTCCCAGTGGCACCTCCCAGCGGACGAGTTGCGACGCTGCTGTGAGGGGTGCCGCCAGCGCCGCCACGCCGAGGATCAGAAGCACGTTCGAAATGTTGCTACCCACCACGTTGCCGACGGCCAAGTCAGGTTGTCCCGCCAAGGTCGACCCAACGCTGACGGCGAGCTCCGGGGCGCTCGTGCCGAACGCGACGACCGTAAGGCCCACGATCAAGGGAGAGATTCCGGCTTTCGCCGCGAGGCCGGAGGCGCCGCGAACAAGCACCTCCGCCCCCGCAATAAGGAGGAGCAAGCCGGCTCCTAAAAAGAGATTTGTTGTCAGCATTTGAGTTCGCTGGCATGTTCAATCCCATGTTCAATCCGATGACATGAATCGGGCTTCTCCCGGGGAAACCCCCAGGGCCCGGCTACCGAAATTCCATCCAGAAGAGAATGGTCACCACCAGAATCGTCAGACTGATCAGCAGATTGGTGGCCGTAATCCATCCGTCGCTGATGCGGTCGAGCTTGTAAAGGCAGAGGTCGTAGGCCCGGTCGTAGGTGCGTTTGATGCTCGACAGAACGAGCTCAGCGTTGTCGGCCCCGCTCGTTTCAACCGTGTCAGTCTTGGCGAAGACAAAGGACAGCTGCCCCACGTCCTGCTCAAACGCCCGCACCGAGGTACGGACCTCGTGGAGCCGACCGAGAAGATCTCGGAGCTGCTGGCGGCCCATCCGGCTGTAGAAGGCGGGCTCCAGTCCATAGATGCCCTCCAGAATGTCATCCAGGTGCTCGTCGAGTTCGCTTCCCTCTTCGATCAGTGCAGCAAGCCATTCCCAGTACTCTTGCGCCGAGAGGTCGTAAATTTCAGAGTCCTCGGCCAGGTCTTCCGTCAGAACGGGAGTGGAGAACTCATCCCCAGCCGGGGGAGGCGGCAAAATTTCTTCGAGGGCATCGCCGCGCTCGTAGACAGGAGAATGCGTGGAAGCGGAAGTGGACATAGAATCGAGCGTTGTATACGGCGAAAACGTGCGTGCTGTATGAACGCGGACGTCCACTGCGCGTCTTCCCGGATCCGGGTCCGGATGCGAAATGTGCGAGACAAAATACCTGGCTCTTTTCAAATCCACTCCCGGCGACGGAAGAACAGGAGTAGTCCCCCAGTCACCACGACCATTAAACCCCAGACAGTAGGATAGGCCCAGGTCCACTCCAGCTCGGGCATGTACTCGAAGTTCATCCCGTAAATGCCTGCGATGAATGTCAGCGGGATAAAGATCGTCCCGATGATCGTCAGCACCTTCATGATTTCGTTCATGCGGTTGCTGATGGACGTCATGTGCAGGTCGTGCAGGCCGCTCGTCGTTTCCCGCAGTGCCTCTACCAGGTCCAGCACCTGCACGACGTGGCCGTACGTGTCGCGAACGTACGGTTGGTTGTCGGGCGACCAGAGGGGCGAGTCGAGTCGTTCGAGCTGATGCAGAAGCTCCCGCATGGGCCAGGTCATTCGACGCATGAAGATGAGGTCGCGCCGCAGCTCGTGAACGCTTCCTTGCAGGTCCGGGGCAATCTCGCCAACAATCTCACCTTCAAGATCATCCGTACGGGCCCCCAGCTCTTCCAGGACCACAAAATAGTGGTCGACGATCACGTCCAGCAGGGCGTAGGCCAGATAATCCGGCCCCCGATCGCGGACGTGGCCCCGCCCGTTGCGGATGCGTTTGCGGACGGGATCGAACACGTCGCCGGGATCCTCTTGAAACGAGATGAGGTTCCGCTCCCCCACCAGGAGGCTCACCTGTTCGGCCCGGAGCGCCCCGTCCCGCTCGTCGTCGATGTAAAGCATCTTGACGACGAGGTAGATGTAGTTCTCCTGCGGATCGAGCTTGGGGCGCTGGCCCGTGTGGACGATGTCTTCTTGAATGAGCGGATGCACCTCGAAGTGATCGCCGATCGTCCGAATCACCGACTCGTCGTGCACCCCCGCCACGTTGATCCACGTGACGGGCGTCGTGTCTCGGTACTTCAAGACCTCGTCAACACTTTCTTGATCGGTTTCAACGAGGTGGCCCGGGCCGTATTCGAGGACCCGAAACTCGGCCGACCCGGTGCGCTCCTCACCGACGAAGACGACCGAGCCGGGCGGCAATCCGACCTTTTGTTCGTGGCCGGGCGAGACAAAGTCGCTCTCAAAATTGGACATGCGTACACCGAAGGGATGCCGGGAAGACGCGGGGAACGGAGCCGAAACGCCAACCTAACGGACGGCTCCCCGAGAGACAACAACAGGGATCCAGCCCCTCGTCTGTGGTCGGTCCCGTCTTGATATCTGTCTTCCTCCGGTCCTGACGTAGAACAGCCCTTCGTTACTGTACCGCTTCGGGATTTAGTACCCGAAACTCGACCCGCCGATTCAGCGCTCGCCCTGACCGCTCATCGTTCGAGGCCACGGGCTGCGCCTCGCCGTAGCCCCGCGCCACGAGCCGCTCGGGCGAAAGTCCGAAGCGGTCGAGCAGGTAGGTCCGAACGGCCTCAGCCCGGGCGTCCGACAAGCGCTGGTTGAAGTCGTCCGTGCCGATTGCGTCGGTGTGCCCGCCGATCTCGATCCGGAGGTCGGGGTAGCGCTGGAGCACCTCTCCCACGGCGTTAAGTGTGCGGGTGGCGCGGGGCTGGAGGGTGCTCTCCCCAAACGCGAAGTTGACCTCGTACCCCCGAAAGACGCCGGTATCGAGCAACCGGCGCTCTACGACCTCGACACGGGTCTGCCGCACCGTATCGGGCGCGGTACGGACCGTATCCATGACCGTAATCGTGTCGCGGATAGGCGTGGCGACACGTGCGGTATCAGGGGGAACGAAGCGAAACCGCTCGGCCACTTCCTGGGCCGAAATCCCGGACCTGTACTCGTCGGCCAGGAATTGGCGGATCAGTTCTTGGAGTCGACGTTCCACCCGGCGTAGGTCCGCGCGGGTGGGTCCATCCTGCCTCTGACTGAGCCGGAGTGGGCGCTGCTCGGACGGAGACGAAGGGGATTGGGCCGCTGCGCCCGGAGCGAGACGCGTGCCGAGCCGCCGTCGCCACTGGCTGGAGGTCCGACGGATCTCCCCGATCCGCTGGCGGATCCGGTCAATCTCCGGTGGGCGCTGCTGCTGGGAATCCGGAGGCGAACTCTGGGCCCGTGCCCCCTGCCCAAGCCCGACGCATAGCAAGAGCACGCCCACAATGCTCTTCCCCAGTACGACTCGGCCCCATCCGATGGTCGGCCGCGAATTCCTGCTCGTGACCATGGCCTGCTCCGTTGCTGTTCGGCAAAATAGATCCTCATTGATACGCCCGGACACCGGCAACACGGGATGACCCACCCTTTACAGTCCCACCCGGATTCCAACGTGGACGCGGCTGGTGCTGAAGCGATCGAAGGCACTATACTCGATGAACACACGCCGCCCTCCCTGAAATCGGTAGTCAAACCCGATCGTGCTGGTAATAACGGGTTCGAACGTAAACCCACCGAGGCTGGCAATACCTCCCCCAAGTCCCACGTAGGGTTCCAGGGGAAGACCGACGAGGTCGGTGGTGGTACCGCGGAGGAAACTGTAGGCGGCGCTGAAGAGAATCGTAGGGGAGACTGATCCTCCCCCCACCCCGAAGCTGAGTTCGGGCACAAAGTGCAACCGAGAGGACGGCGTCGATCGATAGTCTCCCCGCACGCCGATCTGAAACTGCTCTTCCCCCTTTCCTGCGCGGAACCCAGTGATGGGAACCAGATAGGTCAGCGGCCGGCCCAGGCTTGAACGGTAAAACGGAGTCGTGTCGTCCGGGGCCGACGCGGTGGTGACAGTTTCGTCGGGCCGAGATGCCTTCTGGGGCTCCGAACGCTCCTCGCGCAGCTGGCGCTGCAGGTCGTCGACCTGGTTCTGGAGACGCTGGATCCTACCGGCCTGGTCACTCTGCTCACGCTGGGCCGTGGTGGTTTCCCGCTCACGCACCGCGTTGCGGACGGCCCGTTGAACCATCCGTTCGATGTTCGCATCGGTGAGGGCTTGCGCGGTGTCGGCCCGGCCCTGTTGCCGAAGCTGCTGGCGGAGGGCCTTGCGGACCTGTTGTTCAATGTCCTCGGGCGCGGCCTCCGAGGGCCTCGACTCGGCCACCGGGGGCGACGCCTGATCCGTCGGTGCCTCGTCCTCGCCAAACCGAACGTAGATCTCTCCGCTCTCCGGCACCGGGACCACCATCGTCCGATCCGACAGGTTCGAGCGGCGCGCGGCCGGGGTTGAGGGGACGACGGTCGTGTCTGCGCGGACGGGGGGACGCTGAGTGGGACGAGCAGGAGCCTGGCGTGCAGCCTGGAGCTCCGCCAGCGCCGCCTCCAGCGAATCGGCGCGGGCGCGAAGCTGCTCCGTCTCCGTCTGTGCCTCCGGCTCCTCCTCAGAGACAGCCTCTGGCTCTGGCGCCGTCGTGTCCTCAGAAACAAGCACGGGGGTAGGCTCCGGCCCAGACACGGTCCGATCGGGCTCCCCGCCGAGGCGAAACTCAAGCCCACCGGTGTACATCAGGCTCCCGTAGAGGTCCCCGGAATCGCCGGCCTCCTCCACGTTCGGATTATCCATGATCAGCCCCCGGACGCCGCCCGATAGCTTAATGGAGCGGGTGAGCGGCACCTCAAGCCCGGCCCCGGTGATGCCGAAGAAGCGATCCTCCGGGGGCGACGCGTCGGCCGGGATGTCCTGGTCGTATCCACTGAGTACGTCGAGGTAGCCACCGCCCACTTTGGCGTACGGGACAAAGCCGCGTCCAAGCTCGAAGTTGAGCCGCAGGTTTAGCTCTCCGCCATACATCTGAATGTCGTCGAACCCGCCCACGACATCTTCGGTCACCGTCGCGCCCTGGGTGCCCCGCCAGTAGAATCCCTGCAGACCCACGAACGGGCCGAGCGAGATCCCAGCATTGACGCCCGCCACATTCTGGTCTTTCGGGAACCCGAGGGCGTCGTTAAACTCAATTCGACCGTGGAATGGATTCACGGAGAGACGCACCCCTCGCAGCAGGCCTCCTCCCCCAAACTGGTCCTGAAGGGCCTGGTCCACCGCCGTCTGCTCCTCCAGCGAACGTCCCCCTAGAAAGAGGGAGAGCGAGGCGCTCAGGGACGGCGACGTGACGGTCACCGTTCCGGTTTCAAAGTCACCAGTGCCGGCGGGGCCCAAGAAGGTGGCAACCGGATCATAGCGGTAATTCAGAATTTCTCCGGCAATGGAGATCCGGTACCGGTCGTAGGCGCTGAAGGTGATGCCCGCCCCGTACGTGCCGTAGATGGTGCGGGTCCTCCCGGTCTGCTCCGGGTCAAACTGCATCACCCCGCTGCCCGCCGTGAGGTACGGAATGACGCGCCGGTCGTAAAGGTTGAACCGGAGGCGCGCTCCATAGCGCCGCACGTCGACATCCCGGTCGATGAGTCCCTCAAGCCGCTCGATGTTCGAGAAATCCGCCGTCGCCCCCGTGTTCACCAAATACTCCGCGCTCGCCTGAAAGTATCGGCCGAAACTCAGGCCCAGCGCGCCGCCGTAAAGCGGACTGCTCTCAATAGCCGCCGCGTCGTCCTCGAAGACGCCCTGAACGGTCGGTTCGAGCGTGTACCCAACGTCTCGAAACTGCGCGTCAGCGGGGCGAGCCGTCAGGAAACAGAGAAGGAACGCGAGGCCGACGGCGGGGACCTGGAGAATCGCGCTACCAAGGGTCCGATTTCGAGGGCGAGAAAAGACCAGAGTTATCATAAAATCGATGAGCGAGACGGAGATAGAGGATGGATGTGGAGAGGAATCGCCATCTCAAAAGCGGCGTCCGAGCAGCGACGGACGGGAAACCCGACGTTACTCCGAGACACGGGTCAGCTCCATCTGGAGCGTGCCGTTCACTTTCTGCGTGAGCCCGCCGTACCGGCTCGGCGAGTATTTCTTCAGGTCGACCTTCCGCACCTCCTGGTTGGCCACGAGGCGGCCGCCGTTCTCTTGCCGCTGCAGACGGACGACCGGAGGCAGCAAGATTTCAAACCGCTTTTCCTCGCTGGCCTCGCTGAAGTCGACGGTGATCCGGCCTTGACCTGTCGTGAACTGCCCCGGGATGCGGGACCGGCCGTCACTGCCTTCGAGCCGGTAAATAAGGTCCACCGCGGCGTCGCCCCCGAAGAACTCTATGCGGGGCGCGTCGGCGCCGGACGTGTCGGTGACGAGCGTATCGCGGAGGATGTTGAAGTTGTCCACTCCCGACACGGTAAATCGCAGCTCCTCGACCACGTACGTGCCCTCTAGATCAGAGGGCGGGGGTCCCCCCCCGTTCGAATCGCAGGCCATAAGTCCCAGACCGACGATCAACAGCACCCCGAGGCTTCGGAGGGCGTCTTTCCAATGCGAACGGGCAGAAACGGACGAGGACGAACGGCTCAAAAACATGGGACGGAACGGAATCAGGGAAATGATGAAGCACAAGTGCGCAGGCAAATGCGCACAGGAGAAATGCGCACGCGACGGGAGCAAGGGGCTCCTCACGGCAATGAGCCCCTGTTTTAGAGCGTGTCAGCGGGATCACTGGAACCCTCAGTGGGTAGTTCCCAGCGTTGAATATACGTTACTTCGTCTTGGCTCTCCCTTCGTTGACGTGACGAGCGAGAAATATCGCTCCTGTTCCCAGGAGTGGCCTGCTTCTCGTTGTGTGCAATAACCAGAAGAGGCTTGGCGGATTCACGACATCGAGCGTCTCCCTCTTCTGGGGAGCGATTCTGCCGGGAGCGAAGCGCTCCAACCAGCAACGTCACCGCAGTCAGAGGCAGCACGAAGGCCCCCCATGGCCGTGCTGAACGTCAACAGGGCATCGTGCTAAGTGGTGGCCAGGAGGAGGTAGAACGTGTAGGCCCCGTAGCCCCCCAGGAAGAGTGCCCCCGGCTACAATGGTAAACCCGATCACCAGTTCACTCACGCCGAGGCGCTGAGCAATGGCAACGGCGCCGTTCACGATCCAGCGGGCCCCAAGCACGAGCAGGACAAGTCCTCCCAATTCCCCGGTGCTCTATTGAGGCCCCAATGTCCGATGCCCGAAGACATCTCGGTCCGAGCCTCCGTCCCCGCCATCCCGACGTCTTCCGCGGCCCTCGTCCCGGACTGGAGGACAAGTACGATCGTGCAGGCGACGATCCCGTCGACCAGCACAACCCCGCCCCCCGGCCAACGGGACCATCCATCGCGAGAAGCAGCATTCCCGCCGCCCCGATGCCCAACGGCACGTCGAGATGCACCGGCTGAGCAGATACCGCGAGGGGCGCGATGAGGGCGGTGAGACCGAGGATAAAGAGGACGTTGAAGATGTTGCTCCCCACCACGTTGCCCAGTGCCAGTTCGGTCTGGCCCACTGGGCTCGATCTCATACTCACGGCCGGCTCTGGGGCACTCGTCCCGAGCGCCACGACCCTGAGCCCGACCACGAGCGGCGAGATGCCCAGGCCGGTGGCAATCTGAGAGGCCCCGCGCACAAGCCCCTCGGCTCCCGCCACCAGAAGGCAAATTCCCAAAGCAAGCAGGAAGAACGTCATCGGCGCGGCTGGTCGAAATCGTCGAGCGAGCAGTGACGTTTCTTTCGGTCGCCCCGGAGGCGTCAGCCTGCCTTGCACGTCGGCTCCTACCGCCTCGACCGCCGGCCCAGTAAAACAGGCCAGACAGTTC
>CAZMDV010000008.1:0-20509 GCA_964564875.1 uncultured Salinivenus sp. | reverse complement strand
GCGCCCGAAAACGGCGACTCAGGCAGGGTTTTCTGTCTGGGACTCCCGCTATTGCGAGACCCCGAAAGAAAGTGCAGGGCCGTGGGAACGACTTGAAAATATATTTGGGACGGCTCCCAAGGGACTTCTCGCCGCCAGAGGTTTCTTCCATGGCCCGCCCCATCACTTCCGGACTGAGAAGGACCGAATCGGGGGTAGCGACCCCGTCGGGTCGCCCTAGTTGTTGGGGCTTGGAGACGAGGACGTGGGTAGAACGAGTAGGACCGACTTTACCGGCGGAAGTGGAGGCTTCTGGGGCTTTGTGTTCAGAAGTCACCGCCTACCAGGGGGCCTTTCACATGCGACGCCATACCCGTCCTTCTCCTCCCCGACGCGGGCCGTGAAGGTCTGCCCCGATTCGACCTGCGCGACGCTGGCCGGGGCGAAGGGGCGCAGGCACGTGGCGAGAAGCGACGTGAGGCGGTGCATGAGACCCTGTGGGGGCTGACTTTGGTCGTTCAAGGGGCGTGTCCTTCCAATCTCAGGTAAGTAGGTCGGCGGAAAAACATTGCCCCACACATCCGAAAAAATCACAGGCAGTCATCCCGCACCCCGATGCGGGATCTCTCTGCTCTCAGCGGTGCCTTTTCCGAAAAAATCCTCAATCGAATTCAGGATGACGAGCCACAAAGATGATTTTCGGATGCGGTTCAAGTTAATGCACTTTTTCTAGTCAGTTGCGCCTTGCTCCTCGGCAGCCTCGTACCCGTCCATCCAAGCCTGGCCCTTCTCACTTTCCCTGTACAGCTCGTCCGTGGGCCGGGGCTCGTCTCGAATCCAGGCCTTCCATCCCCACCGGAAGGCTTCGCGGAGCTTCGGATTGCTGTAGGGGTTAGCATCGTCGAGGTCGGACATGGCAAAATCGGAGACTGTGAGGGGAGAATTCGATCGTTCGCGTCTGCGCAGGCCGGGCAGAAGAAGCCCCTTAATGTCGTGTCTGATCCGTCCACGCTTCTGGAGGGCAACCCCCACGGCGTTGATACCCCGGGGATTTGCATATCACTCCAGCGCGTTAGCCTGTTTAACGACCGTTCGGGACTTGCAGTTCGTGCATCCGAAGCGGATAGGGAACGAGAGCCCGGGTAAGATGCTTTCCTGAGCAGCTAAGTAGAGCAGCTAAACAAGTTTAAAATCGTCATTCCGAGCGGAGCGAAGCGAAGTCGAGGAATCTCTCAGCATACTGGCAAGACCAGCCTCTTCAGGCGGTTTCCTCCCGGTCCGAAGAGATTCTTCGACTCCCTCCTCCCTTTGCTCGTCGGTCGCTCAGAATGACTTTTAGTTAACGTATTTGTTTTGATCTACTTATACCGATTGCCAAGGATGACTGTGCACTTCCGATAAGGGATCTTCAGGAAGAATCGTCGCGAGGCGCGCCTCGCGACAGACTTTCCTTTCCGTAGGATGCCGAAAGATGCACAACGATCCTCGGTATATGGTATTAGTCCACATGCTTGAACATGGGCACCTTATCCTCGTCAACGTAGCCCCGATTTCTTAGGAGAAACTCAATCTTGGCCGTCCCGTCCCAACCCCTTTCGAGCGACCAACACGCCCCGGCAACTGCTCCAGCTATTGCACCGGCGTACACCCCCTGGCTCCACGGGCCCATGAGCTGTCGGATGAGAAAGGCTCCCGCTCCCAGGAAGAGTATCCCACCCACGAGATACTTGGAAGCCGGAATAAGACTGGTGAGAACCCCGGTTTGCCGGAGCGTCCATCCCCGGGGGAGGTCAGAGAGGAGGCAGCAGAGGGCCTGATGAGCAATGGTCGCCCAGAAGAGGACTCCCACTCCCCATCCGATGGCGAAAATCCCGGCGTACTCGCCCCACTGAAGCAGCCGCTCAATGAATGCCACGTAGCCTTCGGCCTTCAGCAAGGAGACCTCCGGGCCGGTAGACGCCAGGAGCACTAGTGCCACAAGGCAACCCAGGGACCGGGTTAGGAAAGGTACTGCGAGAGTGGCGCGCATCGGCATTGGTGTGCTTTGGGAAAAAGGTACCAATGAATGAGAGTAAGCGATCAAGACGCATTTGCAGGATAGGCCGATCGATTAGAAATAAGGTAGGGCTTGGCGAGCAAGGCCCCCTGGAGGATCGGATCGTTTCGGATTGTCCTTCGGGCTGCAGCCGTGCGCTCCATCCCCGCCGGGAGGCGTTCAGAAGTGCGGAGCCGTAATCAGGATTTCCCGCGCCGAGACTGGGCATGGGTATAAAGGGTCCAGAAGCTGTTTGGCGGACTGTCTATGGCCACCCCGGCGAGTACTCGGTCACTGCGTTCCCCGGTGCAGAACGGGTCTGGCACTCGCCCGGTAGCGCTGCTACAGGGCTCGCCTGGGGCCCGTTCGTGCACGTCGCCCGCTGTGTCTCGGCTGAATATCCATCCACCAAACAGCTTCTCAGCGACGGTCAGTGCGGGTTCGGGAACCGATGCACGGGAACAGGCGATCATTCCGGCCTGAACCCGCTCCGATTTCAGTCCCCCTCGCAAAAAATTCCGAGCAAACCCCAATTCCCCGACTGTGCGCGGATCGGAGGGTCCCCGCCCAGGTGTGCCGACCGGAATGTCCAACTTTCCCAGCTCGTTGGCCACGAGCACGACCGAATCGGTAGATCGTCAATAACCTGCCCTCCTCTTCCGTGGCCTATGGCCGTGGGGGCTGTGCCCTTGACGTTAGACTCCCGGGGGCGCATGTGTCTACCTATTCCGAGCTTACCGCAGATTCTTCCCCTCATCCGCCATGTATGTTGAAGTTGCTGCGCTTCTCTACCTTGCAGTGGCTGGCCTGTATGCAATTTTGCGGTGGAAAGGCAGAAAACCGCTCGACGCGCTCCGGCCGGAGGACCGCCAGTAATCTACCCTCTTTGTCATGCCCAAGACGTGGAAAGAGCACTGTCCTTACTACGATCCTGCCCGTCGGCAAGCATGGGGCGAGGGATGGAAGCACCGGAAGAAGCACGGCTACGGCGGCGTGCCCGGTCGTGACGCAGAAAACAGTGACATAGGACATGAGGACATCAATGATCCTGAGTTCCTTTTGATGTGGCTAAAAGGCTACTCCGCAGCAAACGACCATCTTCAGGAGGCTGAACAGGGAGACCGCCAGTAGTCCCGGCGTACCGTGCCAGGGCAAAACAACACCACTCAGCAACACAAAACACCCGACCCAGGCCGCACGGCATCAAGCCCCACACCGTGGCGAGGACCCGGAGGGACTTCGGACTGGTGGTGGTGGCACGGCCCCCAAATCGCGGGTGTCCCGCAATGCTGCGGCAAATCGCCGTTCTACGGCGCTAAGGGGGCTTTCCGGCACCCAAAGACGCCCCAAGAGGTGATTCGTTAACCGCTAAAGAAGCTGTTTGGTGGATGGATGAGAAGCCGAGACACAGTGGGCGACGCACAAAACGTCGCCCAAACGAATCCTGTAGCGGCGCTACTGGGTGAGTGCAGAAGGCGTCTTGCGCAAGATCCACGAAGTCGCAGGCCTCAGACAATCCGCCAAACAGTTTCTAAAAGGGGATAGCTGATCAATCGGCTCTGACGGTGCTCTTGCGGGGCAGACGAAGGCCATCCCCCGACCTGAGAGGGGCCAATTCTCATTCGTAGGAATCTCTCTCGAACTTCTGGAAAGAAGAAGTCCAACGACGCAACACCAGCGGTGGGCTCTTTGCGCTTCCACCACGTCACTAAGGCCCAGATCTTGTGGAATCGGCATTCTGCCGGATCTTCAATTTGGGCAGGCATAGCGGCCGACTGAGTGGCCTGCGCTCCGACCGTCGAGGTCCCGAGCGTCGGGAGCTCTATACGATGGGGAATACGATGGGGGCCCTGGACCATCGGGCCACACCGCCTGGGAACGTCGCTGGCCCTTCCTTAACATTCGCGCAGTACCCCCGCGTGGACTCGAACCACGATCTGCGGCTTAGGAGGCCACCGCTCTATCCAGTTGAGCTACAGGGGCAAATTGGACCTGTGGACCCGAGACACAGGGTCCGGGATGGCGTAACCGGCGCGACCGAGACGGTTCCGCCTCGAACGTAGACGGGGGCCCGGCGTTCGAGGAACAACCACATGTCCACCTGTCGCTTCGGTTCCTATGCCTGATTCGTCTTCCTCCTCGTCGTCCTCCTTCGGCCGCACAGCACTCACTACGGGCACAACCCTCGCGGGGGCGTACGCCGGGCTCACGGTCGCGAAATGGACGTATCGGCGCACCCTGCCCTCACCGCTGTCCCTTCCACCCGCGCTGAATATCGATGCCCGCCCCTTTGAGGCCCCGGACGGTCGCGTGCAGTACTACGCCCGCCCCGGCAGCGGGCCCCCGATCGTTCTGCTTCACAGCTTCAACGCGGTCGCGTCGAGCTTCGAGATGAAGCCGATTGCGGAGCACCTGGTCGCAACGACGGACCGGCCCGTCTACGCCTTCGACTGGCTCGGCTTCGGCCGGTCGGCCCGCACGGCGCTCAACTACGAGCCGGCCCTGTACGAGCGGCAGCTCTACCACTTTCTCGCGGAGAGACTCGACGCGCCGGCCGATCTGGTCGCGCTGTCGCTAAGTGGGGAGTACGCGGCGCAGGTGGCCCTCCAGGCCGCCCCGCTGGTCCGGCGGCTGGTCCTCCTCTCGCCCACCGGTCTGGGGGACACGCAGGGCCCCTCGCTCCCTGGCCGACTCGGGCTCGCGCTGGCCGAGAAGACCGGGGCCTTCGAGCTACTGTACTACCGCCTCACCCGGCGCTCGTCCCTGCGGGACTACTACGCGCGCCAGATCGTTCTGGACCCCGACACCATCCCCGACGCGCTGCTCGACTACGCCGAGCGGAGCGCTCACGTCCGCGGGGCTCACCGCGCCCCCCTCCGCTTCGTCGACGGCACCCTCTTCATCCAGGACGTAGCGGCCTCCGTGTACGCTCGGCTCTACCGTCCCACCCTCCTCCTTACGCCCGAACGCCCGGCCTCGACGGTGCAATCATTCGGACGGCTCTCTTGGGTCCTCGACCAAAATGCCCGCGATCTCTCACACGAGACGGTTCCCGGGGGGCTACTGCCGCAGTGGGAAGCCCCGGCCCCCTTCTTCCAGGCACTGGACGGGTTTCTTGACCTCCGTTGACGGACGCCGACGCGGCCCCGAAGGGACCAATCCCGGCCCAGGAATGACTGGCTCTAAACTGCAAAATTCCGTTTAATCACCCGGGTTCATCGAATGTTATCGGAGCAAACGATTCCCCGTGTGCTTATGGAATAGTGCATTATCGGAAAGCGGCAGCCACCGGCTGTCGTCCATACCTCCTCCCCTCCCCTCCTTTTTGCCCCGGGCCGTTGCCCTCCCCTCCCCGCCCCGCGGTCCGGGGCTTTTTTATTATCCCCGTGGTCGATTTGGGGACGTTCATCGTCCCCTCTCCCCAGTCTTCTGCTCCTCAGATCCCAGTCTTCTGCTCCTCAGATCAGAGCACGTGCTTGCTTCGCCCACCGTCGACGGGAACGGCGGCGCCGGTGACGTATCCGGCCTGAGCGCTTGCGAGGAAGGCCACCGTCGCGGCAAACTCGTCCGGTTCGCCGATGCGCGGGAGCGCGTTATCGTCCGCCCATCCCTCCTCGATCTCTGTCCGTGACTGCCCAGTTCGCTCCTGGATGTCGTCCGCGAGGTCCTTGAGCCGCTGGGTTCGGGTGTACCCCGGCAGCACCGTATTGACCGTAATGCCGGTCGGCCCCACGTCTTCGGCCAGGCTTTTGGCGTAGCCCTGCACCCCGGCGCGGGCCGTGTTTGAGAGCGCGAGCGCAGGGATCGGCTGCTTGGCCGACACGCTCGTTACCATGATGATGCGGGCGTGGTTGTCCTCGTCCGCGGCCGTGCGGAGGTGAGGAAGGGCGGCGTCGCAGAGGGAGATCGTGCTCATCAGATTGAGCTCGATCGCGTCGCGGTAGTCCGCCGGGTCCAGGTCGGTGGCTGCCCCTGAGGGCGGCCCTCCTGCGTTGGTGACGAGCACGTGCAGGCCTCCGAGCGTGTCGACCGTCTGGGCGAGGGCCGCCTCCACCTGGTCCGCGTCGGTCACGTCGCAGACAAGCGGCAGCACCTCCGCGCCGGTGTCGTCCCGAATGGTCGTCGCTGCACGGGTGATGCGGTCCTCGTCGCGCGAACAAAGGGCCACGCGCGCCCCCTCCTCGGCCAGCGCGCGGGCGACGGCCCGGCCCAGGCCCTTGCTGGCCCCGGCGACGAAAGCAGTCCGGTTCGAGAGTCCAAGATCCATGACTGAATGGGTGTCGTTTTGGGAAATGACGTGCGCCTCAAACCTACGGGGCAATCGGCGCCGTGTCGACCCCGCTTCGGTCAGGCCTCCGTGGGTTCGGGCAAAAAGTCGATCACCACCTCGGCGAGCGCGTCGGGCGCGTCGGCGTGGACCCAGTGCCCGGCCCCCTCGATAGTCACGAGCTCGGCGTTGGGAAAGCGCTCACGGATCCCCCCCATGTCCGCGTCGGCGACGTAGTCGGACTCGCCCCCTCGCACGAAGAGCGCCGGCCCCTCGTAGGTCGGGGCGGCCGGAAGGGTCGCCGTGAGCTCGTCGTAGTGCGCCCGGATCGCGTCCAGGTTCACCCGCCAGGTGTAGGCCTCTCCGTCGTAGTCGAGGTTTTGGAGCAAAAACTGGCGAATGGGGGGAGAGGGCACGTCCCCGGCGAGCGCGGCGTCGATCTCGTCCCGACTGTCGTACTTTTCAGGATCGATTCGGGCAAGCGCCTCCAGAAAATCAGTGTGACGGGGCGGATATGCCTTCGGGGCCATGTCAACGACGATGAGCCGATCCACCCGGTCGGGGTACGAGAGAGCGGTCTGCATGGCGGTCTTCCCGCCCATTGAGTGTCCCAGGAGGATGGCCGGGGCGAGGCGGTGGCGGTCGATAAACCCCCGAAGGTCGGCCGCCAGAGTTGGATAATCGATCCGGTCGGCGTGGGGAGATCGTCCGTGGTTGCGCTGATCGACGGCATAGACGCGGGCCACCTGTCGGAACGCCGTCCGACTGAGGGTGTGCCAGTTTGTATGCGCTCCAAGAAGCCCGTGGAGGATAATGAGCGGAGGGCCCGATTCGCCGTATTGGTTGTAAAAAAGCTCCATTCGGCATAGGATTGAGCGAGCAAGAGCGAACACCGCTTGCGCGGCGACGGTGAAACCTGTCGTCTCGAATGTCCTCCGGGAAACGTGTTCTCCCCCTCGCCCGGGATGATACAGACAAAACGCATTTTTTCGGACGAACACAACCTCCCTTCCTTGTACGCGCGTCTGCCGGTCCTCGCGGCCCTCATCAGCCTGCTCGCCTCCGGGCCCTGTGCGGCCCAGCCGACGGCCCGGGTCGCCCCTCCGACCGACACCAGCACCGCGCCCCAATCGGCGACGTCAAGGCCGGTTCAGGCCCTCTCTACGACCACATTGAGCGTCTGGGGCGGAGGTTCCGTCGCCACGGTGGATCTCATTGGAAACATCCAGCGGGCCCAGTTGGGAATGGTCGGTCTTCGGTATCATCGCCTCCTCGTCCCTCGGACCCCGGACCCGGAGACGAACGGCCCTACGCTCACGTACACGATCGATGTGTTCCCGGCTTTTTTTCTGTCCATTCCCCGGAGGACGGTTCCCGGCCCTCCCGCGAGTGGAGTGCCCAGCGACGGATCGGAGGTGTCCGTCCACCGGGAAGGGCTGGACACGTACGGGTTCGGGGCGAGCCCGGCAGGACTCCGGGTCACCCATCGCGTCACGAAGCGCGTGCAGCCGTTCATTGCGGGAAGCACCGGCCTCGTATACTTTCTTCACACCGTGCCCAACGAGCGAGGGAAGCACCTGAACTTCATGTTTGCCGTGAGCGCGGGCGTGCAGGTCGTCCTGACGTCAAGTCTCATCCTCACCGCAGGCTATCGCTACCTTCATCTGTCGAATGGCTTTCGTGGACGAATCAATCCTGGCATTGATGCAAATCTTCTCCACCTCGGGGTCGCGGTGTCTCGATAACCGTCCGTTGTCTTCCGTTCTGGCGGCGTTCGGAAAATGGACGCGTGTCCCGACGGGGGTCTCCTTCCTGCTCAGCCTTCTCGTCGTAGGGCTCCTGGGCGGCCCCGCGTCGGCCCGGGCCCAGAGCGAAACAGTGCGTCCCGTTCAGGCCCAGGATCTGTACCGGATGCAAGAAGTGCGCGACGTCGTTCTCTCTCCGCACGGGCGGTCCGTAGCCTACACGGTGCGTCGCGTCGTCCCCGACGCCCAGTCCTCGGCCCGCGCCGCACTCGCCCACCGCACGCGGCTGTACGTCGCCCCTACGACCGGGCGTCGGGCGCCAACGCTGCTCGTCCGGAAGGGCGGAACCATCCGTCAGCCCGCCTGGCACCCTGACGGGACCCACCTCGCCTTTGTGCGGCGCGTGGACGGGATCCCCCAGGTGTTCGTCGTCCCGCTGCGGGGAGGCGGTCCCTACCAGCTCACGAGCGTTCCGTCCGGGGCCCAGCGCCCGCAGTGGAGCCCCGACGGCGAGCGGCTGTTGTTCGCGAGTGCCGTCCCCGAATCCACGGTGGAACGCCGGGAGGGCCGGCCCGCCCCCAGCGAGCGCCCCGGACGGACGCCCCAGGACCTCGTCCGCACCGTGCCACCGGACACGATCCTCGTGCTCCGCCACGCTCAGACGCTCGACCCCATGGACACGCTCGCCGTCGGCCCCGAGGGGCTGCGGGCCCTGCCCCGGTCTCAACCAGATACGACCCGGCCCCCACCGGATACAGCCCGCACCCTGCGGACGCCCGGCGGTCCATCTGTTCCGGACTTCCTCGCCACACAGCCGGTCGACAGCCTCACCGCACTGGCGCCGGACAGCCTGCGCACCGTACTCAGCCGCCTCCGCCTTCGTCCCGACACCATGACCGTGCCGGTCCCCCCGGACACGGCCGCCACGCCGAGCGGCAACCTCGTGCAGGTGCGGCGCTGGATGCGCCAGAACCGCAACCCGGAGACGGTCCACGTGTCGTCGCGGCTCGACGTGCAGGGGGAGCACCGCCTTCAGGCCTCGCCGACCTATCGCCACCACTTCGTCGTTGAGGTTCCGGCCGGCATCCGGACCGGAACGCCGCCCCGGCCCGAGGTTCGGCCCGTCACCACGGGCTACCGCTCGTACGGCCGGGCCGAGTGGCTGCCCGGAAGCAGCCAGATCCTCGTGAGCGGCACGCCCCCCACGTCTCGCCACCCCGACCGCGTGCAGCGACGAAACCTGTACGTGGTGGATCTGAGCCGCAGCCAGCTTCGGCGCCTCCTCCGCATCGAAAACTACGCCCTCACGGCCCCGACCATCACGGCCGACGGCAGGACGATTGCGTTCCGGGCCCGGGCGCTCTCCGGCACGAGCGACGCGCAGGCCGAGATTGGGCTCTTTGCCCTCGACGGCCGTTCGGAGCCCCGCTTCATCACGAGCACGCTCGATCGGGATGTGGCGTCGGTGCGCTGGGCGCCCAACGGGTGGTACCTTTACGCCACGGCCGTGTCGGGACGGGGGCGCTCGCTCTACCGCTTCACCCCGTTCGGCCCGGACACCGCCCGGACCGGCCCCGAGGAGCGGAGCCCGACTATGCCCTCCGATCAACAGACCTCGCGCGACACCTTCAGCCTCGACTCGACAATGGTCCGGCCCGCGGCCTCCGAGCAAATGACGGCGGACCGGCGGTCCGTCCACGCCTTTGACGTGACCGATGCTACCGCCGTGTACGCCGCGACCGATTCCACCACTCCCTCGGCCCTCTACACCAACACTGTCAGCTTCAACAACGAGCAACGGCTCGCGGCCCCCAACGCCAACTGGCTGTCCCAGCGGCGCCTCGTCACGCCGGAGCGCATGACGGTGTCCCGCGACAGCTTCGACGTCACCGGCTGGGTCACGCGCCCGGGTTCGTCCCCCGACTCTCTTCAGCATCCCCTGCTCGTGCAGGTGCGGGGCGGCCCGCCGGAACTGAGCACCCCCTCTACGCCCGAAACGTGGTTCGAGCGCCAATACCTCGCCGCCCGTGGGTTCGGCCTCGTCGAGGTCCGGCCCCGCGGCTCCGCCGGCTTCGGGGCCGCCTTCCGGCGGGCCAACGACCGGAACTGGGGCCCTGGCCCCGCCCAGGACGTGCTCGCCCTGACCGACTCTGCCGCGGCCCTGCCCTGGACCGACTCGACCCAGGTGGCCCTCGACGGCACCTCGTACGGGGCTACCGTGGCGACCTGGCTCCTGGGGCAGACGAATCGCTACGAGGCGGCCGTGGCGCTCAATGGCATCTACGATCTCCCCGCGTTTCTGGACGGGGGGGCGGCGTGGCGACTTGTGCCGCAGGAGTTTGGCGGGTACCCGTGGCGGGGCGCCCCCGCCCTCTCCACCGGCCCGCCGACGCTCTCGATCGGCCTCCTCCCCTCGAGTCAGCAGTCAAATTCGTCGCGGGCGGCGCTCCACCGCAGCTCCCCGGTCACGTACGCCGATCAGATCGATACCCCCCTACTCCTCCTTCAGGGCGGGACCGACCGGCGCGTAGGGCCGTCGCAAAGCGAGCGCCTGTACAAGCGTCTCAAGATTCTGGATCGCCCCGTCGAGTACGTGCGCTACCCCGGCGTGGGGCACGACGTAGCGGCCTCCGCGACGCCTCGCCAGCGGATCGACCGTCTCGTGCGGACCTATGAGTTCCTGGTGCGCTTCCTCGACGTCCCTGCGCCGTCGGAGCCGCCCCGGCAGAGTCCTCCTCTCCGTGAGGCCTCCGCTACTTCTCGGTGACGAGCGCGATCCACTCGGCGGACGGAGACACGGCGAGACGAGAGACCTCGGCTTCCTCCAGAGACGCTACGCGGTGCCATTTCACGTCGGATGGGTGCCACGCATGGAGGGCTTGCCCTGTCGCCATGAGGAGCGTACCGCCCGGCGTCCAGGCGTGGAAGTCGCCCGTGCCCGCCCCCGGCGTAGCCGTCAGGCGTCGCGTGTGGAGGAAGCCCTCGTCCCCTCCAAGCCGATGGATGGCGGTCGTCGAGTCTCGGGAAACTCGGACGAAGCTCACGGCTGGCGCCCCCGGAACCGACTGCAGCGACCGGCCGATGCGCGACGCGACGACCGTGTCCGCTCCCGTCCGTACATTTGCGACGCGTAGGGTGGGCGGGGTCCCGAGGACAAAGAGGGCAACCCGGTCCGGACCGAGCCACGCATGGTAGCCCACCGAATCAGCGTCGGGAAGGAGGGGGGCGATCGGCTCGCCCCGTGCGGCGTAATGCCAGAGCCGCTGGCGACCGTCACTTTCGACCCGCACGACGCTCAGTCCACTGTCGGGGTGAGGCGTCGGTGAATATTCACTCTCAGGCGTCCGGGTGAGGCGGAGCTCCGGCGTGCGCGTCTCCCCCAAAGAGCGGCGGTACACGTCTGACTGCCCCCCGCGGATCGAGGTCCAGAGAAGCCCGTCACCCTCAGGCGTGAAGGCTGGCTGGTTGTCGTAGCCCGGACGCTGGGTGATAGGCTCCATTTCTCCCACGCGCACACTGTCCTCCGTGGTGTCGAGGGGCGCGAGCAGAATGTCGGTGGAGGGGGCAGCCGTGGCAATCGAGTCGCCCGCCGCCCCCGGATCAGAACCTGTCTGGCCGCCACAGCCGCCCCCCGCCAGGGCTGCAACTACGAGTGAGACGAGGACGCTTTGCAGCGCGAGACGGCGAGGCACGGCTCTCTGTTCGTCTATCATCAGTAGCCCCCAAAGAAGGGTGTGCGGGAGCAAACTTCAAAGAGGCCTGTCACCGGAGGAAAACGAGCGTCGGTCAGCAGGACGTACCAGCCACAGGCCTGGAACCCCCACCGGGTCCTGTCGTGCCTCCCGTTGAATCTGGTCTCGTCGTCAGAACCGCTTCGCCCTGAATGCTGAACGCGCTGGCCGCCCGCCTCCGGGCCGAATGGGCCCGTCTCCGTCGCGCCGCCACGTCGCTCGACGGACAGACCACGTTCGTCCTCACGGTCGCGGCCCTCCTCGTCGTCGCGCAGTTCGTTCTCGGAGATCGGGACCTCTTCCGACGTCACCTCGCCTCGGCCCTCCCGCCGTCCTGGCACGGACTAGCGAGCTGGGGTTGGTGGTTTGGCATGCAGGGCCTGCTCGGGTTCGTGGTGCCGGCGGTGGCGTTGCGGGCCTTCTTCGCGGATGACGCCGCCGAGATGGGACTGGGCCTCGGCGAGTGGCGGGTCGCGATCGTCGTCGCGGCCCTCTACCTGCCGGTGGTGGCGGTAGGGACATGGGTGCTCTCCGACGGGGCAGCGTTCCAAGAGCAATACCCGCACTACACTCCTGCCGCCCGGGACTGGACAGTCTTTCTGCTCTACGAAGCGCTGTTTCTATTCTACTGGATCGGATGGGAGTACCTGTGGCGAGGCTTCGTGCTCTTCGGCACGGCACCGGCCTTCGGGATCCACGCCATCTTCGTGCAGGCCCTTCCGTTCGCGGCCCTCCACATCACAAAGCCCTGGCCGGAAGCGCTCCTCTCCGTTGTGGGCGGCATCGCGCTGGGGGCGCTCGTCTGGCGCTGCCGGTCGTTCTGGATCGCCGTCCCCATCCACGCGGCGCAGATGATGCTGCTCGACCTGTGGTGCACCCTGCGCCTCCGCACCGGTGTGTCGGGCCTTGGGCTCGAGGCCTTGCTCGACCTGCTTTCCAGCGTTGCCAGCTGATACCGTTTTGAATACATCGCGTCGGCCCGAACGTAAACCGGAACTGGCAAGACGGAGGAAGGTCTTTCTCCTCGTAAGCCCGGAACGTTCAACATCTTAACGTTGCACCGTTTGGCATCCTGAACCCACCTGAAAGGAGTCAAATCTTACCGGTTCTACCGACATTCTCGATCGGAATCCTTGTGAGGGTGCCCATCGGCGGGAGACTGGAAGTAGAGCAGTCGTGAGTTGGGCACCTCGGAACCGACCGCCACTCCCGCAAACCCCCAACGCCCAATCCTTAACGCCCAACCCGAAATCCTACAGGAAGAGCTCGATAGTGCCGGTGTTTATGACCGTCTGCACGTAGGGCTCCAGCGTGGCCGAGTAGCTGACCCGGAGGTCCAGGTCGCCCACCGTCTGCCGCACCCCGAACCCGGCGCTAGGCCGAAGCCCGCTCGTGCCGTCCACGCCGATGCGGTCGAGCCCGGCCCGAAGGTCGAGGATGTCGACCGCCCGGAAGGACACCCCCATGCGGCCCCGCAGGTTGTGGAGCAGAAACGACTCGGTGCGGGTCCGCTGCTGCGGCCCCCCTGTGGTCGGGACCACGCTCGGCACGCGCCGGTCGCGGGTGGTGTAGCGGGACTCCACCTCCGCCAGGAGGCGCAGGCGCTCGTCGAGCAGGAAATAGCTCGCCCCGAACTGAGCCCGCACGGGGAAGCGATCCGTGTGGTTTCCCCCCCCGATCGACGACGTCTCCCACTCGTACTTGGCCAGCAGGTCGCTGACCGTAGCGGCCAGGTGCAGCCGATCGGTGGGCCGCACCCGCACGCCAATGTCGAGACCGAAGCCCCGCACCGGGTCGACGTCGGGCACGAGGTCGGACTGGTAGAGCGTGAGGGTCGTGCCCACCGACAGCCAGTCCGCAAATCGGTTGCCAAAGGCGAGGGAGAGGGCAAACTCGTCGGTCGATATCGTTTCGGTACGGTTCCCGTTAGCGTCGCGACGGTCGATGTCGTTGACGCCGGCGTGCGTGAGGCTCAGCCCTACCCCGGCTGTGGGCCCGAGAGGAGTCGTGAACTCGAGAAACTGGAGCTCGCGGTCGAACGACAGCAGCGCGGCGGACGCCGAGATCCGCTGGCCGGAGGCCGACGGGAGGTGGGCCGGGTTGTAATGGGGACTCACGTCTGCGGAGGGGTCGGCCACGAGGGCATTGCCCAGCGCCATGCCCCGCGCCCCAAAGCCGAGCCGCGCGAACGCTCCCGTCCCGGTGTCCTGCGCAACCGCGGACGAGGGCGCCCCACCCACTGCCAAGCCTAGAAGAACGAGCAGACACATCAACCGGACAGACCGCCCGGCGAGCAGCGCGCTCAACGAAGCATCCATGAAACAGTGAGCTCGGGTGAAAGGAGGTCAGTGCAGCCTCGCGTCCGGACGCGGGCAGTCAGTTGGAGAGCAGGATCTTTCCCCGGAGGGTTTTTCCTCCAACCTCGACCGTATACAGATACGTACCCGTCGGTAGGCGGAGCCCGTCCTCGTCGGTGCCGTCCCACACCATCTCTTCCTCCTGTTCCGCCGGCTCCTGCTCGCGGAGGGTGCGCACACGGTTCATGCCGAAGTCGTAGATGTTGACCTCGACGGTCTGGGGCTCGGGGACGTCGTAGACGATCCGTACCACGTCGCCCTGGGACGGGAAGAAGGGGTTCGGGTACGCGTATGTCTCGACGTCCGGGGCCTGGTCGGTCGGCTCGTCGGGATTGACCGGAACCTGGGTGCGGAAGAGGCGCCACTTCGGGGCCGGCGTCCCGGGCGCGGCTGGCAACAGGCGATCTTCTTCCGCGCGGTCCAAGCGCAGCAGCCCCTGCGTCGTGCCCACCCAGAGCGCCGAGGGAGTCACCGCCACGGCCCGGGCCGTCATCCGGCCCGGAAACACCTGGTTTTCATCCTGGAGCTCCACGTCTTCGATGCTGCGCCAGGTCTGCCCCTGGTCGCCGGACACGAAGAGCCCGGACTCGGCGGCGGCGTAGACCCGTCCCGGCCGGGCGGCCACGTCGTTCACCTGCTCGCCAATCAGGGGCTGCCGGAAGGTCTCCCCCCCGTCGGGCGTCACCGTGAGGCCGGTACGCTGGAGCGGCCCGTCCGTCCTGGCCCTCAGGGTGGCCATCCAGATCGGATTGCGCCCGTCGGGACGGGGCTGCTCAGCCAACTCGAGCACGATCTGTCCTGTGAGGCTGTTCGGGGTCCCGTCGGGTCGGAACAGCCGCCAGGCACGGTCCCCGTTCGGCGCCACGTCTGCCGGCGTCGACCGGTTGAGCCCGGCCGCCGTCCCGGCCCACACCGTGCCCGTCTCGTCCACCAGCGCGCTGAGCACCTGGTAGTTTTGGAAGCCACCACCGTCGTCCTGAGGCGGGCCGACGAGGAAGTCGTACGACTGCGACGGCTCGATGCGGGTGCTCGTGTCGGGCGGGAGGACGATTCGCGTCCAGGCCGAATCTTGTTCCGTCCAGCGTCGGAGCCCACTGCGCGATCCAGCGACCCACGCAGTGTCCCCGCGCCCGAGGGCGATGTCGCGGGGCGGGCTGCCCGCCTCCTGCGTGATGGGCACCGCCGGGAGCGTAGACCCCCCGTAGGTCACGGTCGTGTCGGACGGGTCATCGAGCGGGACGGGGCGTTCCTCGAACGACTGCCCCCCGTCCGTGGACACCAGAAATCCCCCAGCCCCAACCGTATTTCCCCCTGTGTCGAACGCCAGCCCCGCCCAGACGATGGGCCGGGCCACCGATTTGCTCTCGGTGGCAAGCGAGAGGACGACGTTGCTCCGCTCGACGAGCCGGGTCTGGACGGCCTCGTCGTCGGGCGCGAAGAGACGATCCTCCGCCTCCACGTAGACGGTGAGTAGGGGCCCGATCCAGAGCGAGTCGCCGGCCGCCGAGAGCTCCTGAACTGTGTTGCTCGCGATCGTGGGGGTCGGTCGGAGGTCCTGCAGGCGCGCCTGGAGCCGCTCTTGGCCGCTCGCCGGCGCCGCCGCCAGTCCCAACGTGCAAAGACACAGAAGAAGTCGCCGCATCGACCGTCTGGACATCTATTCACTTCAACGGAGGGAACCGCCCTGGCGGCGCGGACATCCTCAGTCCCTCCGCCCGTTTGGGGGTGGACGGGGTGGCCGACGAGTCCGACGCCACGAACCGAAACTGCCCCGTCACCTGATTGCTCGCCAGGCTATCGTCGTCGACAGCAAACACGCGGACCGTGTAGATCTCATCGACGAGCGGAATCGAGAGCGAGAGCTGCCCGCCGTAGAGGGGCGGTTCTGCGGGGGGGAGCGAGCCCGAAATTGCGCCTCGCGGGTTCGAGGATGGTTCCAAGACAAACGCGACGCGCGCAACAGAACCGTCTGGATCGGTGGCGCGCACCGAGTCGATGACGAGCGGGACCACAGCCGACGAATCCCCCACCTGATCGGGCGGCAGGTCCGACTGGTTAATACTATCGGGCACCACCTGAAGGCCCGCGACCGAGGGCGGCTGTTGGTTTCGTTCCGGCGCCGGGACGGTGTCGCATCCGCCCAGCGCCCACAGACCAAGGCCGAACAGCACGGCCCCCGAAAGGGAACCCAGAAAGGACGAAGCGGAGACCCGCATCCGAACGCGTAGTTCAGTCGAAAAGAATCGGCATGCCCGCACAACCCAACACACTCAACCCACAACGCGTAACCCTCAACGCTATAACGTACTCAGGGGCTGGAGGCTGAAGCAAAGAATGAAGATGGCAATCGCGGCGTAGCCCAGGATCCGACGCGTGGGGGTCAGTGTCTGTGGCTGCATGACCGGCGGGTGTTTCACCTGCACGAGAAAGACGATCAGGAGGCTCCAAAACAGCCAGCCGGTCCAGCCGACCCCCGTAAGTCCGAAGGTAATGGCCCCGGCCACGCCGCCCAGAAGCCCGAGCAGCCCGAGCACGGTGCGCCGCGAGGCTGCCCCGAAGATTTTATACAGGTATCCATAGTAGATGGCCGCCAGGATGATCCACGACGATCGGCCCAGCCAGGGCCCCATCTCGTACAGTGCTTGGCTCGTCTTCTCCATGAACCCAAGCCCCCCCGACCACAGCAGCACGAACACGAAGGCCTGTGCGAAGCGGCGGTGCCACTTGTCTCCCAGCAGGGCGTAAAGCACGTGCCCACCGTCGAGCTGCCCCACCGGGAGCAGGTTGAGCGCCGTGAAGAACAGCCCCAGCCATCCGGCAAAGAGCACCGGGTAGTGGTACATCTCGTACATCGGCGGCACGTTCGCAAAAAACTGCGACAGGAACCAGTAGAGCGGCGTCTGCCCCACCACCAGAATGGCCGTGCCTTCCCCTGACGCCGGATGGGAGTCGGGGAAGGTGCCGTACTGCCGGATGTGCTCCTTCAGGGCCTCGTGCGCGGGCAGGTCGAGCAGGTACTCCGGGGGCGGCAGCGTGGCAAAGCCGTAGATGAGGGCCCCCAGCGCCACCACGAAGCCCGCCAGCGGCCCAGCCACGCCGATGTCGAAGAGCGAGCGTGTGCTTGGGATGCGCTGCCGGATGCTGATGACCGCGCCGAAGGTCCCGATGGGATTGGGGATGACCGGGGACGGGATGTAGTAGGGCAGCGACGTGCGGACGTTGTGGGCCCGCGCCGCGAAGTAGTGCCCAAACTCGTGGACCGTGAGGAAGGCGAGGAGAGGGATCGCGTAGCGCAGACCGTCGAGGAGCCAGGCCTGTTTGACGGTGACAAAAAGGAGCGACACCGTTTCGTCCTGCGCCGCGTAATAGAGCGGGCGATTGGCCCACCAGGCGGCCCCCACGTAGACCGTGGACACCAGGGTGAGCACAAACAGGAGCAGGTGCAGCCAGTAGCGGTCGGTCGCGGACCGGTGGGGGGACTCCGTCCGTGCATTCGGTGGCTCCTCCACCTCGACGGACTCCACCTCTACGGACAGGTCGTCAGACGATCGGTTCGGTTCCACAAGCGAAGTCGTACGTCGATGGCGAGCGAAATCGTGCACTCGACTCTCGTCGGTGGCAGCTGCGATGCCCTCTCCGCGCTAGCGAAGCGCGGCGAGTCCAGCCTCGATACGGTCCAGCGCCGTTTCGAGATCCTCCATCGACGAGGCGTACGAGAGGCGCAGCCCACTGGGGCCGCCAAAGGCAGGGCCGGGCACGAGGGCTACGTCGTGCTCCTCCAGGAGGTAGAAGCACAGATCGCTTCCGTCGTCGATGGTCGAGCCGTCGGGCGCGTCGGCACCAAAGAAGCTCGACATGTCCGGATACAGGTAGAAGGCCCCCTCGGGGGTGGGACATCGCACGCCGTCAATGGCCCGAAGGCGCTTCAGCACCGCGTCGCGGCGGCGACGGAAGGCAGCGACCATTTCGTGCACCGGCCCCTTGTCCATCTCTAGGGCCGCCACGCCCGCCTTCTGCGTGATGCTACACGGGGCCGACGTAAACTGCCCCTGAATCTTGGCCGCGGCCTGGGCAATCGGCTCGGGGGCCGCCATGTAGCCGAGGCGCCAGCCCGTCATGGCATACGCCTTGGAGAACCCATTCACCGTGATCGTCCGGTCCTTCATGCCGGGGAACGACGCAAACGCCCGGTGCTCGGCGTCGTAGATTACGTGCTCGTAGATCTCGTCGGACACGACGTAGACCTGCTCGTGGCGACGCAGCACCTCCGCGAGCGCCTCCAGCTCCGCGGGCGGATACACCGTGCCGGTAGGGTTGGAGGGTGTACACAGAATGAGGATCCGTGTGCGCTCGGTTATGGCCTCGTCGAGCGCTTCGGGGGTGAGGCGGTACTCCTCCTCAACCCCCGTCGGGACCACCACCGGCTCGGCCCCACTGAAGCGGGTCATCTCGGGGTAGCTCACCCAGTATGGCGCCGGCACGAGCACCTCGTCGCCCTCGTCGCAGAGCGCGTGGATGGCCAGCGCGAGGGACTGCTTGGCCCCATTCGAGCACACGACCTGATCCGGCGTGTAGGACAGGTCGTTGTCCCGGTCGAACTTGCGACAAATGGCCTCGCGCAGCTCTAGGGTCCCCGGATTCTCGGTGTAGTGGGTAAAGCCGTTCCGGATGGCCTCCACGCCCGCCTCGGCAATTGGCCCCGGCGTATCGAAGTCCGGCTCCCCCGCACTGAGGGCCACGACGGGATGCCCCTGTCGGCGCCGCTCCTCGGCGCGAGACTTCATGGCGAGCGTGGCGGAGGGCTGCATCGCGTCCACCCGCTCATTGAATCGAATGGAGGAGGTCGAGGAGGACATAAGCTACTGATGCGTAGGAAAGTTCGTAAACAAGCGCTGCGGTTTTCTCCGAACGGACTCGATCATACCCCCTCAAGCGCAGACGAAAGGTGAAAGGCGCGCGGCCGACCGGGCGCTGCTTCGAAGTAATTCACGGTTCTCTCCCATTCCCCCACTCTCCCGTTCCCCTGTCCCAAACCCCCACCCCGTTGGCGCACTCTTCAAACATTGTTTCAAGGGGCCGCACGTCATCAGCGGACCACCCGCCTACCCCACCTCCGCCGGGGCCGGGTGCATCTCAAAGTCGTCGAGGAAGCGCGTGTCAAATTCGCCACGTTGGAAGCGCTCGTCGTCCATGAGCTGCTGATGGAACGGAATGGTGGTCTGGACGCCCTCAACCACAAACTCGTCGAGCGCCCGGCGCATCTTGCGAAGGGCCTGGTCGCGCGTCTTGCCGTAGGCGATGAGCTTGGCGATCATCGAGTCGTAGGTGGGCGGAATCCGGTAGCCGGAGTACGCAGCGGTGTCGACCCGGATGCCATGGCCGCCCGGCTGGTGGAAGGCTGTGATGTCACCCGGGGCGGGACTGAAGTTGTTGAAGGGATTCTCGGCGTTGATGCGGCACTCGATGGCGTGTCCCTCCATGGGCGGACGCTCATCCGGATCCACGGTATCCCCCATCGACACGCGAATTTGGTGCTCCACCAAGTCGCAGTCCGTGACCTCCTCGGTGACGGGGTGCTCCACCTGAATGCGCGTGTTCATCTCCATGAAATAGAAGTTGCGGTCGGCCCCCACGAGAAACTCGACCGTCCCTGCGCCCTCGTAGTTCACCGACTCGGCCCCCCGAATGGCCGCCTTCCCCATCTCCTCCCGGAGCTCCTCGTCGACGATGGGCGACGGGCACTCCTCGACGAGCTTTTGGTGGCGCCGCTGGATGGAGCACTCTCGCTCGCCGAAGTGCATCACGTTGCCCTTCCCATCGCCCAGAACCTGAATTTCGACGTGGCGGGGATTCTCGACGAACTTTTCGATGTACACTTCGGGGTTGCCAAAGGCTGCGTCGGCCTCGGACCGCGCCCCGTTGAAGGCCCGCTCGAACCCGTCTGCCTTGCGCACCAGCCGCATCCCGGTGCCGCCGCCGCCCGCCGCGGCCTTGACCATCACGGGAAACCCGATGTCGGCGGCAATTTCGTGGGCGACGTCGAGGTCGCCGATCGTGCCGTCCGACCCTTCCACGATGGGCACGCCGGCCTTATGCATCGTCTCCTTAGCCAGCGACTTCTGCCCCATTAGCCGAATCGTATCGGCGGACGGACCGATGAACTCGATGTCGTTGTCGGCACAGATCTGGCTGAACTCGGCGTTCTCGGCGAGGAAGCCGTAGCCGGGATGGATGGCATCGGCCCCCGTCACCTCCGCCGCGGCGATGAGACGGTCCGGACGCAGGTAGCTCTCCGAGGACGCCCCCGGCCCGATGCAGACGGCCTCGTCGGCGAAGCGGACGTGCAACGCGTCGCGGTCGATCGTGGAATACACCGCCACGGTGTTGATGCCCAT
>CAZMDV010000007.1:0-20884 GCA_964564875.1 uncultured Salinivenus sp. | reverse complement strand
TCAACTCAATGAGGGTCACGCATCTTTCGAGTAGCGATTCTGCTGGAGGTGCTGCCCGGGCCGCCTATCGTCTCCACCGAGGCCTCCGAAAGGCCGGGGTGGACTCCTCTATGTTCGTCGAAAACAAAAGCAGTGAGGACAACACCGTCGACCCATGGACGCCGAATGGGTCAATTCTCGATGGCTTGAAAGACCGCATAAAGCGTCGCTGGCTCAACTACCGCTTCCGAAAGTATCGAGAGACGCGACCGGACAGTGTCGAGCTGTTCTCCCAAGCGCGAACGGTTCATGGCTCCCGAGTGGCCAAGTCGATCCCCGACGCCGACATATACAATCTGCACTGGATCAATGGGTTTATCGACCCGCTCCCCTTCTTCAGGACGGTGAAGCAGCCAGTCGTCTGGACACTCCATGACATGAATCCCTTTACAGGCGGCTGTCACTATAGTACGGGATGCCGGCGGTTCGAAGACGAATGTGGGAAGTGTCCTCAACTTGGGTCCGCGCAAGACGTAGATCTTTCTCGAAAGGTTTGGAGGCGCAAAAACGAGTCATACGGGAGTTGTCCAGAGAGCGAAGGCCTCACGGTGGTGGCAGATTCTTATTGGTTAGCCGATGAGGCCCGCAAGAGTAACTTGTTGAGCGGCACTCCCGTACGAGTAATTCATTACGGATTGGATGTACGTACCTTTAAGCCCCGAGATACAGACGGACTGCACAGTTCCCTGGCGATTCCGGCAGATCACCGCATCGTACTGTTCGTCGCACAGTCCGCTGAAAATCACCGCAAAGGCTTCGACCTGTTGGCCGAGGCCCTCGGTTCTCTCGAAACAGGGAGGGTAACGCTCTTGTCGATTGGCGGTGGAGAGCCGGATCCTGAGACGACTCTGTTGCACATTCACCTCGGCACGATCGGGAGCGACCTTCTGCTGTCGGTCTTCTACAGCCTCGCCGACCTGTTCGTCATTCCTTCCCGGCAGGAAGCTTTCGGGCAGACGGCATTGGAGTCAATGGCCTGCGGCACGCCGGTTGTAGGCTTCGACACTGGCGGTATTCCCGATATGGTGCGGCCCGGTGAGACGGGCTGGCTGGCCGAGGCCGAGAATGTTCGGGCGCTGCGCCAGGCTATCGAACAGGCGCTCGCCAATGATGAGAAACGAGAGCGGATGGGAGAGCGGTGCCGAGCGGTCGTGGAAGCGGAATACACGTTGGAGACACAGGCAGCGGCCTACAAGCGCATCTACGACGAGCTACTCCGCGAAAACGGGTAGCACGCGCCACTCCTCAGACACGGAAGAAAAAGCACGGAAACAGAATGGCTCATCCCTGGCCCTGCGTACTACCCCTCTCGCCTCCGACGTGCAGTGGCCGTTCTCTTTTCCGCACGTCTTTCGTTCGGTGTGGTGGGAGCCCAGAGGATTGCCTTCCTCGGGCCGCACGCGGGCCGTCCCCTGTCGCTTCCGGTACCCCAGCCGCCATGTCTTCGGGTAGCGGTTCGCGCCCGTCGTGAGGAAAAGATCCTCGTTTTCGTATGCGAAAACGTGAGATGGCCCCATCTACACAGCGCTTCCGTAATGTCGCTTTTGGCCTTGGCCCGGCGCATGATGCGCACGACCCGCGCCCCCCTCGCCGCGAAACGGCACGATAGAGGCCCTGTGTGACTTTCTGCGGCGGTAGCTTTAAAACGGAGCCGCCTAATCATAATTCCCCATTACATCCTATTTCCCCGGACTTCAGGCCAAGCGTGGGCTCGCATCAATTTTGCATGGGTGAGTGCCCCCTGCCGGGTTCGATCCCGAGTCTGAAAGCAACGCGCTTTTGTCTGCGACCCTCATTGACATGATCTACAACGCCAGCGACCACGACGCGCTTTATCGGATCGCCACGGGACGTTCTAAGAACGGAGGCATCAGGAGGCACCCAATTGTCGAGGTAACTGAGGATTGGGTCAAGGCGCAGAAAGCTCCCGCTGGTGCCGGTCCCGACGAAGAGGAGTCAGGGCAGGATGACGTCCTGTATCTGAACCGGGAGGTTCTTGAAAGTGGAGAACCCGCTCGCAATGGAAAAGCCCATAGCGTCTTCTTCCTGCACTTGGAGGACGCGAGGGCACACCTCTGACCATGCCCCAGCGTCGGGGACGGATACCGACTCGCCTCTCTCTTCACGAGAGGTCATCCCCTTCGGCGGGCTTGTGCCGGTCCTCGCTTTTTTCTTGCTCCACTTCTTCAACGCTCGTCTCGGTTCGCCGGGGCCGGCGCTTGTTCGTTCATCCTCTGCCACCGCGCAGGGGAGCAGGCAGGCGCGTGCTACCGGACTGCGGTGAGCTACCAGACCCCGGGAACCTTCCGCGTTTTTGCCGCTCCGCCCGCCTGGAGACGGATCACGTAGGTCCCGCTGGCAAGCCCGCTCGCGTCGAGGCGGACCCGGACCCAACGGTTACAGCGGGTTGGCTGGGGCCCCTCTTTCGCCTCTCTGCCCCGCACAGACACATCACGAGCCGATGGAAAATTCTCTCGAACCGCTCCCTCGGACTCGTCGTGGTACCAAGCGGAATCTTCGCTGGCATTGGACGTGGAATCTACGTCGACAGGGGGCGTGGACACGAGCCCTTCGACGCTGGTTTGGGACCGTCCCACATCAGATCGACTCATCTCCTGTTCGCGCCGAGACCCGGCACCGCGGCCGGGCGCAGGTCGAAGCGGGGTCGAGAACCCCAAACTCCCCCGGACCGCTCATTCGGTGTCCCTTTACTCAAGGCGGGAGGTCCACCGCATGGGCGGTAGATTCTCCTGATGCTCCGTGACGGCCTCTCGGACGGCCTCCTTGCTTTCAAATTCTCCGATGACCACTCGGTACCGGAGGCCTTGGTCGGTCTCGGTTTCAACGATTCTGACGGGCATAGAGGCGCTGGAAAACCGCTCCCCGTATCGCTGGGCCACCGTCTGGGCTCTGCTCTCCGTGCGCATCGACGTGACGACAATGCCCCAGCGCTCCTCGGCCTTCTCCCTCTGGGCTGCCCCTTTCTGCCCTGCCTGCTGCGCTGGGGGCCGGACGACGCGGACGGTCACTGCCCGGGCTACGGTGCCGGCCTCGTTGGAGACGCGAAGCCGTGGGCTGTACTCGCCGGGCGTGTCGTAGGTATGACTAGGGAAGGGACCCGTCGCGCTCGCCCCGTCGTCGAAGGTCCACTCGTAGGTCAGGTCCCCGCTTCCTTCCGCCCCACTGAGAAACTGAACGGGGTTTCCGACGGGGACCGAATCGGGGACAGCGGTCACGGCGCTAATCTGCGGCGGATTCGATGGGGGCCGGGCCGCGACCGTAATCGAGCGGCTCGCCTTCCCGGCCTTGTTGCTGGCGGTAAACGAGACCTCATAGGTCCCCGGCCGGTCGTAGGTATGGGTGGCCGTGAGGCCTGACGCCTTCTCCCCGTCCCCAAAGTCCCACCGGTAGGTCAATGGAGAATCTGCCTCCTGGTCGCTTACCGTCGCTACGAATGTGACCGACGTGCCAGCTTTTGCCTCGGCGGGCCCGTCAATCTGTATTATCCGCGGGGGCGTGGGCCTCGGGAAGGAGACCTTCAGGCCAACGCCGAGAAGCTGGCCCGTCAAATCAAATCCATTTCTGCCTCCGGCCCCGTCGATCGCGTCGTCGGGGAAGGTCGCGTTGAAGCGCGACTCGACGTAAAGTGAAAGCGCAGTGCTGAGTAGAATCTCCACGCCGCCGCCGACCGACGGCCCGAGTCCTGTGCTCGTCGGAGGACTGTCCCCCCCAAACGTCGCGTTGACGCCCACGTCGACGTACGGGGCCACGTTCTGATTGAGCCAGGCGAACCTGTAGCGCCCCAGCAGTTGAGGCGCGAAGCGGTACGAATCCGAAATCCCGCTTGGCCCGCCGCTGTATCCGACAACCGGATAGTTGCCACCCTGGAACCCAAGGGCAAGGTCCCACCTCGGCGAAAACTGGTAGCCGACCTCCCCGACCACCACGAGCGGAACCCCCGACCCCCGTGTAAGCTCCTGCAGGTCAAACGGATGGGAGTCGTTTTGGGCGGGGAACTCGCCGGTGTAATCCGAGACGCCGATCCCAAGCTTGCCGTAGAAGTTATCGCCGGTGCGCCCGGACTGGGCAACTGCGGGCGACGCAACGGCCAACAGAAAAAGGCCAGCGATCAGGAGCGAGAGCCCCTGTGTCAGTGTGGTCGCGCGGACAGAGCAAGAGAATGGCATCGGTGAGGCATCAGATAGAATTCAGTGAACTGAAGACCAGTGAGGTGAGGGCAGCGACCTGATAAAGTGCCAGGGCGAATCCATTTTCCCCCTGCCCGAAGGGCCACCGCACAGTGCAAATATCCTGCCTCGCCTCCCTGAGAGAGGCGATTCGACGGCAACAAGCCGCGCCAACAGCGGCACGGCTCGGCCTCGAGGCTCCTCAAAAATGACTTCGGCCGGGCACGGGCTCGCCTGTTGCTCCCGATCTTAACGCGGCGAAGTCCTCCCACCAGAAGCGGCCTCGTGCCAGGCCTCTGGGCCCATTTTGGTTCGCCGGGACGGGCGTTTTTCTATTCTTGACCGCTTGGTTAAGGGTAACACTGCCCACGCCGAAGTCGGCTACCTTCCGGAGTGCATCACACTTCTCCCGGCGTCCATTTCTGCCAGCGCCCGGCTCCCTTGGTGGGGGTGCCAGGCGTTTCTCGTTTGCCCGTAGTGTCGTTTGCTTGACGCCGTGCGGCCTGGGTCGGGCGCTCTGTGTTGCGGATCCCTGTGTGCGTGGGGACTCCCCAGGCGCCCGGTGTCCGGGGGCGACTGGGCCTGTGCAGGTTGTCCCGTTTCCCGCCGGCGTCAGAGCCGATAGGTCGCCTCTGCTTCGATCGGTAGCATCTCTCCGTCTCCAGAGCTCTCTCCCCACCTCGCCCCGCGACCTCACCGAACGACGTGTCTCCCTGCCCACTGGACTGCTCGCTCCGACGTTTGCTCACAGCCACGAAGGAAAAATGGATAAGCCCGGGAAAATGGGCGAGCCTGAAGGTGCCGAGACCCGGCAAACGCACCTGCTGTTTGCTCTCGTCCTTGGTGCTATCGTTGGACTTGTAGGGGGGCAGTCGTGATAGCACCTTTCGCTGTGGTGTGTATGAAACACCAGGGATTTGTCCCGACCGAGGTGTGGGCCGAGGAGGACCGATTGGTCGTCCAGAGTCTCAGTGAGTGGTGGCTGCAATTCGAGGAGCAGCCCCGCCTGAGGGTCGAACCTGCTGAGCGAACCGATGCCGGTCTGGCGATCACAAGGGCTCCCAGCAGGTGGTGGGATTGGGGGCGTTACGAGGCCCGGGTGGAGCCGGAAGAGGCCGAGGTCCTGGACGCCTGGCTAGCGAAGGTCGTACAGACATGATCCGGAGCGGACTTTCGGCATGCGCTGCTGTCCCCCTCCAACCGAAAAGGTCACCCTCGCCCCTTGCCACGCTCACGAACCCCCTCTCACAGAACCATGCCCGCCAACTGAGAGCAGCATTTGCCCCGTCGACGAAGAGCCGGGTCAAGCGTCAGGCGGGGAGGCTGGGAGTGCCGCGTCGAGCGCGGTCCCGGCGAGCTGTAGACGGCCTACTCCCCGCTTACGCATGACTTCTCCGGCACCGATTCGACTTTCCATCAAGCTTTCGGTAACTATGAACTGCACTTTTTTGAGAAGGGCCGTTTGTACGCTTTCGCCATCGGGTGGGCTCCCGGCTCGTCGGATTCGCTGCCAGCGAGTGGGGCCACTCTCAGAGGAAGCGGAACTGCAGGAGAAACGGCGGAGCCCCGATCCCAGAGAGCCTCCGTCCGGCCCACCGGCGCATGCCAACAATCCCGCTATCCCCTGGCCCGTAATTCCAGGGGAAGGGAGGACGCCGACGGGCCGGACGGAGGCTCTCACGCTTGCCCTCTCATCTGAAGAGCAAATGGGAGCCGCTGGAGTACAACTGTGGATCAAGAAGTGTGCCAACCGGCCAGGCCGCCCCCGTAGATTTCGTGGGGAGAGCACGCGCTTACAAGAACACATCGTGAACGCCTCTTATGCACATTAAAGTACACGAATAGAGGGGTGCTGATCCTAGATCAACCCGACAGGAACGAAAGGACTGCCCTTTCCCCTACAGTGGCTCGCGAATCCGCTCTCAGCGTTCTATGCCCGGGCTACCCCTCTGTCGTCGAGTGCTCCAACTGCAAGTCCTGCACGACGGTCGAGCGGTCTGATGCATAGAACCTCCATCCGAATCCGGATGGTCACGATGCTATTTACCGCGTGCTTCAGGATCGCGGATGGCTACGGGATGAGATTAAACACTTGATCTTCTGCCTGGATTGTGCGGGCGGGGTGGATTGACTTCTTCCCTTCCTCACGCTCGCAAGTCCGCTCTCACGGGGGGCTCTCTGCCCACGCGCCGTTTTCTGTCCCTCATCGCCGTGCTGGTGCTCCTCTGCGCTCCCCCGATCCTTGCGCAGCCCCAGCCGGGGCAGACGTTCACCAGGCAAGTCCAGTCCGTCACGGACGGGGATGGAGTCGGCTGTGAAAGCCTCCCCGGCAGGCGTTAACTTCCAAGTACAGGAACCGCCGCTCAGCGGGCCTCCATGTCGAAATTGGGGTACACCCCTGCCTCTGAGAGAATTAGAAGCATCTCCGCCTCCCGCTTCGTCTCTGGCACGCCCTCAGTTTTGGGCCCCCCTCACAGAACGCTTGGGCAGTCCCTGTTCCCCCGACTGTACGCTGGCCGGGGCCCCCACGCACGAAGGGCCAACCAAGGTGTCCCACCTTGCAGCCGTTTGGTACAACTGAGTCCGGATCGCTAGAAATCTGCACCCGTCAGCTACGGTGGAGCACGGCCTCCCAGCACAGCAAAACCGGGAGATCGATAACAAAGTTACCCCCCGGTTTCGAGGGTGGAACCGCCTGCCTCCACCCCCGCCCGAAACGAAACCTTACGGATTGTCCTGAAGCAGACTGTATTGCCCCATCGGTCGGGGCAGAGTAGGGAGAGCGCCTCGCGCCATTGAGTCGCTCTCCTTGCGTCCATGAACGGCGCCGTGACGGTTCGTCCCGGGGGTCGAGAAACAGGATTTCTGCTGCCCGACGAGACGGAGACGACGCAAGGTCGACAACCTTTTCTTGTCGGCGTGCGGCTGAGACGGACAGGGTGTTGTTCGTAGGTGGACAGGGTCCTTTTTGCCTATGGAAATGGCTGAATGTGGCCCGATGGTGTGCGTCTTGCTCAATGGCATGTATTTTGCCGATGTACAATAGCACAAAAATGGTGTGTTCACCAATCCCTTTGAGGAGCCATGGAAAAGTATGCTCTATTGGTCACGATTGCTGCCGCATTGGCCTTGAGCCTGTATGCCCGTCAGTCCCGGAAATTGTCCATGGACGCGGCGGAAGAGATAGCCGACCGGCAAAAAATCGTCATAGCTCGGCAGATTGCACGGTCGGCTTACGACTCGGGGGTCAGCGAGGTCAAACGACAGTTCGGCGTTGGGTTGAACCAGTGCAAGCAGTACGATGGGGGAACCTTTGAGCTTACCACGAGCCCGGTGTCGGGGGATACCGTTCAGCAGATCCAGGCCGTGGGACGATACGGAACCGATGAGTGCAGTTGCACAGACTGTCCCCAGTATTCCATTAGTACAGAAGCAGTGGTAGATGTCAGCGGTTCTTTTAGTGCCGTTACGTTCGACGGCTCGCTCGATCCGGAGGATACAAACCTTTCGGGAGGAGGAAGCGGGCCGGTCATTTCCGGAAACGACGCGGCCAACGAGCAGGACCGGACCGGGGTGAGTCTTTCTGAGGCAGGAGATAAGACGACGATGAAAGAGAAGTTCTGTGGACGCTCGGAGTCGGACGTACGAGGGATGGGCGGGAACTGTGACGTGATCCATGACTCAGACATCGATCTTGAACCCCTCAATGATGAAGTTTCACATCTCGCCGAAGACCAGGCGGCAGAGGAAAGTGAGCTCTGTGGCATGGGGAGCGGAAGGGGGAATGGAAAAGGCAAAAGCGGCAACGGAGGAGCCTCCGTGGGAAGCTCAGAAAATCCCGCAGTCGTGAAAGTGGAAGGGGACTGCACACTGGCCGGAAATTCAGGAGGCACAGGAATTCTCTACGTGGACGGGGGATCTCTCACGATGAAGGGAAATTCCGAGTGGAAGGGAATGATTTTCATCGCAGGAGAGGGGGGATTTAAAACCAGCAAGGGGACTCCCCGGGTCGAAGGAAGTCTTGCCTTCTATCAGGGAGAGTCTCCTGAGGGAGGATCTCTTGACATGAGAGGGACAGCTAGCATTCAGTACAATTCGGCCCGCATAAACGAGGTGCAAGAGGAACTTGAGGTAGATGCTCTGGAGAAGCTACTGGACTCTCCTGCCCGCGAGGAGGTGCGTATGATCAATCAAAGTCAGGGGGTTAAACGTCAATAGCCACAGTCGGCTGGTCCGGAAGCCGGTCCGCTGGGGACGGAATCTGTCTACTCGCGGTCCGGTGCAGAAGAGCGTAATGACCACCTCGTTATCCCTTTGGGGCGGAGTGATTTATCCGCAATCGTCGGGTCCGCCTTACGCCCACAGAACCACGTCCGGGGCGTCGGTGAGCCGCTCTGTCTTTTCGAGCAGGCCCGCCCGATTTTTGCGCTTCCAGTAGTCCGTAGAGTGGCCGTTGCCCTCGCCCCGGTTCATCCACTCGACCCGCTCTTTTCGCTCCTGCTTTGGCCGGCGCCCGCGCTTTTCGATTACGGCCTGCCCTTCATCCACCTCGCCCTTTGGAACGCACTCTTCGTGCTGGCTCCCCTCTCCGTCCGACACCGGCGATAATAGTACGGGCCATGCAGGTCCTCTTCCCGCCCGGACGTGCAGCGGCCATTCTCCTTCCCGCACCGCTTCTGCGCTTCGTGGCGGCTGCCCACAGCTCCCCTTCACCGGGCCGAACGCGGTCGATGCGGTGCCACTTCGGGTAGCCCCGACGCCGCACTCTTGGGGACCTGCCAGTGCTCATCTTGGGGTACGGATCCTCGTTTCCTGCGGCTATCCCGAAAACTGTGCCACGAGCAAGGTAAAGAGCACCAGGTACCCCAGCAGAAGACCGATTTGGATATAGAGCGGATGGTCGCTCCCGTCACTGGTCAAATAATACACGAGGCTCCCCCCGACTAGAAGGCCAAATATGCCGATCAAGCCCGCCATTTTCCGTGGGTTGAGTCGATCCTGTCGTGCGGTTCAGGTTGTCCTTCGATGTGCTCCAGACCCCAGGCGATGGAAGAGGCTTTTGGGGCTTAGGGAGCGCCTTGCTACTGTGGGAATCTCATTCCCCATATATTCCCCACAACTTTACTTCTCGGTGCTATTTGGTTCGTCTGAGTACGATTCCGGGGGGACACCACGAAAGAGAAAACGCCCCTCAGATCGCCGTCTGCGGGCGCTGAGGGGCAGCTCTGTCAGTGCGAACGGAGGGACTCGAACCCCCACGGGCCATAGGGCCCACGAGATCCTAAGTCTCGCGCGTCTACCAATTCCGCCACGTTCGCGAAAAGAACATACCGCGCATGTAACGCTGCGTGAGACTATTGTCTCGAATTGGGGCGTTAGAGTGAGGTTCCGGGGGATCCGCAGGGTCTGCCGCCAGTACAGACGCCACGACGATGCCTCACCACCCCTCCTTCGTCAACCGCGCCCTCGTTGTCTATGGCGCTCCGATGTTCTTCGCTGCAGATTCTCGGGTGGACGTGTGTTCTCCTGCTGGGAAGCCTCGTCGGCCGCTCCCTACAGGCTCAAGATCGAGGCGCCCCTCGGTTTGGGCCAGCGGCGTCGACCGACACGATCAAGGCCGAAGCGTCGGACGCGGGGCGGCTCTGGAGCCTCGCCAGCCCGCCGTTTGACCGGTTCGAGCGTCGCTACGAGATGAAGGCCGACAGCGCGTGGGCGACCCACCTGCGGCGCAGTCTCCTCCGGCTCTCCGACTGCACCGCCGCGCTCGTCTCGGCCAGGGGACTGGCCCTCACGACGGCTCGCTGTGTTCGGCGACACCTGGAGACAGAGGCCAACGCGGACGCCGTTGTGGCCACAGAGTCGACCGATGAACGGGCCCTGTCGGGCCTACACGCCGACCGCCTCGTGGGGGCGACGGACGTGACCCCGGCAGTTCGGGCCGCACGACAGGACACCACTGTGCAGCGGGCCGTGCCATCTGTGCAGCAGCGCCTCCAGGCGGACGCCGAGGAGGGGCGCCGGGTGGAGGTCGCGTCGGGGGACGGGAGCCACTACACCGCCTACACGTACCGCCGGTACGAGGACGTTCGGCTGGCATTTCTGCCGGCGCAGGCCACGACCGCCTTCGGAGGGGTCGACGCCGCGATGACGTATCCCCGACCGGCCTTCAACGTGGCCCTCGTCCGCGTCTACACGCCGGACGGGGCGCCCCTCGCCGCCGACCACTTCTTCGAAACCCCAACGGAGGGCACGCGCCCGGACGACGTGGTCCTCGCGGCCGGCCATTCGGCCGCGACCCACCGGGCGGAGAGTGCCGATCAACTTGCCGTTCGGCGGGACCTGGTGCTGCCGAGCCGACAGGCCCTCCTCGACACCTGGACCCAGGCCACGCAGGCCTACCTCGACACAGCCGACGCGGCGGCCTCGCGGCGCGACGCCCTCCGTGAAGGAGCACAGGCGCTGAAGCGCACCCGCGCCCGCCTGGACGCCCTCCAGGATGAATACGTGAGGACCCGCCTGCAGCGGCGAGACGCGCAGCTCCGACGGGCGCTCCGCCAGGACGCCTCCCTCGACGATCGGTTTGGGGGCCTGCTGGATAGCCTGGCGGTACTTCAGGACGACAAGCGGGCCCTCGCCTCGGCGTACCGTGCCTTCGGGGACGTCGGGATGGGGCCCCGACTGCCGTCGGGATCAGCCACGTTTCGGCGGATTTTGCGTGCTCGTCGGCAGGAGGGGGCCGGCAGCGCCTCGGCAGCCGGAGGGACCGCGATGAGTGCCCCGATGGCCGCGCGGGACAGCGTCGAGCCGCAGCCGGCCCCGGTGGAGACGGCCCTGCTCGCCTTCCGGCTCGAGGCCCTGCGGAGCCACCTGCAGCCCGACACCGCCGCGGTCCGCCGTCTCCTCCAGGGACGCTCCCCGACCGACCGCGCCGCCGAGATTGTGCAGAACTCTGTGCTGGCCTCCCCCAGCGATGTCTCGCAGGGGGCAGCGACGCCGGTCGTGCCCGCCGACGACCCCGCCGCGGCCGTGGTTGACGTCGTGAAGCCCCGGGCCCGCTCGTTCTACGAGCAGTGGCGGCCCCTCACCCGCTCGGAGCGGCGGCTGACCCGTCGCCTCGCCCGGGCCCGGCAGGCGGTCCGCACTGGTCCGGTGCGGCCGAGCGGCGAGAATACCCCCCGCCTGACAGACGGGCGCGTGCTCGGCTATCCGTACAACGGAACGACCGCGCCCCCCTTCACCACGATCTTCGGCCTCTACGACCGGAGCCGTTCGTTCGGAGACGAGGCGCCCTGGGCGCTTCCGAAGCGGTGGCGCCGCGCGTCCGCCGAACTGGACCGATCGGTGCCCCTCACCCTGGCGGCCTCGACCGACGGGGCGGCTGGCACCCAGGGGGCGCCGCTCCTGAACAAGTACCTGAAGATCGTGGGCGTGACCGTGGGGACCAACATCCAGGGCACCGCAGCCCCCTACATCTTCCTGCCCGAGCGGATGCGAACCGTGGCGGTGGACATCCGGGGCCTCCGAGAGGCCCTGACGACCGTATACGGGGCGGAAGGGCTGGTGGACGAGCTCTTCGGGACGGCGTCGAGCACCACCGAGCAAGGAACCGAATGAGGGACGGGGGCCTGTTCGTGCCGTTTCCGAATCAAAATGTCGGCATGTGTCGAAGGATCGGGGCCCCGGACGAAAAAGGTACCCCCAACCTTCAACCTGCGAACGTTCGCGTCGAACGTTGGAAGGGTAGAAGGACGCCTCCGTCCCGAAGAAGGGAGCCATCCCCAACATGGTGGCATTTTCAGTTGGATTAAGTATCAGCCGAGTCCTCATCAGTGTTCTTGGAGTACGTTCGCATGCGAATCCACCCACGGAGTCTTCTCGCTGTTCTACTGCTCGGGGGCGGCCTCCTTGCGGTCGCGGGATGCGGAGGGGCCGACGAGACCGTATCGGTCCCCGTCGTCGAGCGCCCGTCGGACACGTCCGCCACGGGGACGGCCCCAGAGACCCCAGCGGTGGCCCCGTCCGAGGCGGTCCCCATTCCGTCGGGGTACGACACCGTTCAGGCCCGGCGGTTTGACCGCGGGCGGATGTGGACCTTCCAGGACCCGCCGACCGAGCACTTCCGAAACACCTACGGCGTTGCGCCCGACGAGGAGTGGCTGACGAAGGCCCAGCAGGGGGCGCTTCAGTTCGGCGAGGGATGTTCGGCGTCCTTCGTGTCCCCGAAGGGGCTCGTAATGACCAACCATCACTGTGCCCGGGACCACGTGACGGACGTACAACGGAAGGGGGAGGCGCTCCTCTCGAACGGATTCTACGCCTCTGCCCTCGACGACGAACGGCGAACCCCGAACCTCCACGTGGACCAGCTCGTCGAGACTGAAGACGTCACCGAAACCGTCTACGAGGGGCTCCAACAGGGGCGAAAGTCGGGGATGCAGGCCCGAGAGCAGCGCGTCGAGGCCCTGGAGAAGAAGATGACGGCCAAGGCGAGCAAGCGGGACAGTTCCCTTCGGGTGAGCATTCAGGGACTATACCAGGGCGCCAGGTACACGGCCCACACGTACCGCCGGTACCGGGACGTGCGACTCGTGATGGTCCCTGAGCTCCAGCTCGGGTACTTCGGAGGGACCTCCGACAACTTTACGTATCCCCGCTACGCGCTGGATGTTGCCTTCTTTCGGGTCTACACGCCGGCCGGAGAACCGCTGCGGCCCGAGCACCACTTTTCGTGGACGGAGGAGGGCGCCCGGCCCGACGAGCCCGTCTTTGCCGTGGGGCATCCACGGTCCACGAGTCGGCTCAAGATGGTCTCTCAACTCGAGTACGAACGGGACCACGACCTTCCCAACCGGCTGGACGTGCTCCGGACGCGCGCCGATCTGCTCGGGACGTACATTCGCAGCCATCCCGATTCGGCCGACCGCTACGACCTCCGGAATACCTTTTTCTCAGCCGAGAACACGATCAAGGGGCAGACGGGGCAGCTTCGGGGACTGCGGGACCCGTACCTTCTGGCCCGCCGGGGGGCGGCCCTCCGGGCGTTCCAGGATTCCATCCTGGCCGTCGATTCGCGCCGGCAGAAGTACGGGCAGATCATCGACCAGATCGGGCGCCTCCAGAAGTCGAAGACCGTGATGGCGGACAAGACCGCCGCCTTCGCGATCTTCGCCAACCTGGAGCTTGGCTCCCGCATTCTGGTCCGGGCCCTGCACGGCTACTACTACGACTTTCTCCGCACGCGCGGCGCGCCGCGCGACCGGGTCCAGGGCATTCGGGAGGACGCCGAGAAGGTGACCGACTGGCCGCCCGGGCTCGAAAAAGAGTTCCTGGTCGCCCAATTCAAGGAAATCCGGGAGGCCTACGGGGCCAGTCACCCGACGGTCCGGCAGCTCCTCAAGAACCGCACTCCGGAGGCGCTGGCGACCCGACTCGTGGAGAAGAGTGCACTCATGGACTCGACTGCCTTCCTCAATCTACTCGACGAGGGGTACCGCAAGAGCGACGATCCTTCGGTGCCGGTCATCGAAGCGCTGGCCCCCATGTTCCTCAACACGAACCGGCAGATGCAGGACGTGCGGTCGACGGAACAGACCCTCAATGCCCGCCTCTCTAGCGCCCGGCTCGCCATTTACGGAACCCGATTTCCCCCGGACGCCACCGGGTCGCTCCGCCTGTCCGGCGGGCGCGTGCAGTCGTACCGCTACAACGGCACCGTCGCCCCGCCGTTCACGACCTTCCACGGCCTCTACAACCGGTACTTCTCGCACAGCCAGGACGCCTGGTCGCTCCCGTCCCGGTGGGTGCGGGCCGTCGACTCCCTCGACCTCGGAACTCCCCTCAATCTCGTGTCGACCGTCGACATTTCGGGGGGCAGCTCCGGGTCCCCGCTGCTGAACGCGGACCTGGAGGTGGTGGGCGTCGTCTTCGACAGCAACATCGAGGCCCTTCCCAACGAGTACCTCTACCGAGACCAGTCCGCCCGCGCGGTGTCGGTCGACGTGCGGGGCATTCTGGAGGCGCTCCGCGAGGTTTACGAGGCCGACCGCCTCGTGCAGGAAGTGATGGGGACGGAGGCGACGCCCTCGAACTGAGGAGGACTCGTCAGCGCCCCTCGCATTCGGCACGGAGGGCGTCGACGATGCCAGGCGTCACGTCGGTCAGGTCGCGCGCGTCGTCGAAGTAGGGGGCCGCCCACCCGCGGACAAAGAGGGGCACCGGGTTGCGGGTGTGCTGCGTGTGGCTGGTGTCCTCGACGTTGCCGTGGTCGCTCGTCACGAGGAGCGTGTCGCGGGCGGGGTCGAGGAGGTCGAGCAGGTGCCCGAGGAACCGATCGAGCCGGTCCAGGAGCGTGTCGGGTGCGAGATCGCCACGGCGGTGGCCCACCTTGTCGGTCTGGAAATACTCGAAGAGCGTAAACAGGTGGTCCTCGTGGGTGGCGACGAGGGTCTGTGCGGCCTGGGGGGCGGCCCGGGGCGACACGTCGAGGTGGAGGGCGTCCCGCCAGGCCTCCGCCGTCAGGTCGGCCGTCACGGCCCGGTTGGCCCGAAGGGCGTCGAGGTCGCGGAGGGGCACGTCGGCGCCCGCACAGCACCGCGTGGTGACGGTCCACCGCCGGGAGGGGGCCTCGAAGAACTGGGGCGGAAAGGCGTTCGCGAACGCCGCGGGGGCCGGCGTAGACGCAAGGGCGTGGACGCGGTGGAAGAGATTCTCGTGGTCCAGCACCTCGTAGGTGGCGGAATGGGGAAACGGCCCGAAGTGCCGCCCCACCCGCTCGGCACAGTTGACCCCGGTAAAGAGCGTGGCCTGGCCGGTGCCGCTCTGGGGCAGCCCTTCGACGCCGAGGGTGGCGTCGAGACGCCGTACGAGGTGATCGGAGGCGGTCGTCTCGGGCAGGGCTCGGGTCCACGCGCTCCCCCCGGACAGGCGTCGAAACGCCGAGACCTCGCGGGCCGAGAAGGGATTGTCCGGGTCTTCGGGACCCAACCCAACCCCGTCCAGAAAGACAAACAAGAGTCGTCGCATCGCCGACGGGTCGACCACGTGAGCTTTATCAACCGAACGATGTCGTCGTGCCGGGGGCACGGCCCCTTGCCCGCGCGGAGATTGATTTATGCCGAAGTCCGGACGCAGGATTCGGGGACGGATGTGTGGACGTCGGGAGCCATGATACATCCGCACGTCCACCCCTCCAGACGTCCATACACCAACGACGCTCGCGGAGCTGGTATTGTCCGAACCTTTCAGCGTCCGGAGGGATTTCTTCTACGCCACGCAGCGTCCACAAGGCGGAGGTTCAGGAAGTTCCCGCTCCGACCAATCCCACCGACGCCCCCTAGTACGACCCGCGGCGGCGACCCGTAGAACCTCCGATCGGTGTTTCGAATCGCTCAGCCCCTCCCATGCGTGCTGTCGTGAAGCAAGTCGAGGTCCATGCCATGCCGTTCACCACCTGGGACGGGGAGCACTGGGACCTCCTGTCCGGCCCGGACCTCTATTACAAAGCCTACGGCCCGGACGAGACGCGTCTCCACACCAGCGACGTGGCCAGCGACCTGCGCCCGAGCGACCTTCCGGTGGTGCTGGGCGGCGGGTTTGCCATCGAACCCTCGGACCGGTACCTCTTCCAACTTCTGGATGCGGACCTTGTCACCGACGACGTCGTCGCCCGCATCGCCTTCGTCCCTGAGCGGCTCACTGAGGGCGGCCGCCTGGAGGCTCCGCCGAGCGCCGTCCGGCTCGTGGATGGGGACACGACCCTGAGACTGGCCCTGGCGTGGGACTGAGCCCGACTGCAGCCGCGTCACGAGTTGAGACGGAGACGGACCGAAGAGCCGGGGGCGGCGGACGGGTCCCTCCGCGTTGCCCGGACGGCGCCGCGGATGAGGGGCATGGGAGCGTGGGGGCACCGACATTCTGCCCCTGGAGAACGGCGCAAACGAGCCGTCGTCGCCAAGCTGCGATTGCCGTCCCCTGTGCGCCCCCTGGTTGCTGGAGTCACGCAGGACCCATATAATGATCAACTCCGCCCCAGCATCCACAGGACCGAGGGGCCCTGGACGGAGCGGGAGGGAGGGGCCGGGACTTGTCAGCCACGGCGCAGGACGCCAGATGGGACTGACCTGGCAGTGCTGTCCGCCCGGCCCCCGCGGCACGGTGGATCGGCCGGGCGCGAGGGACGCGTCGGCGGGCCATCGCAACGCGACCCGCGGTTTGTCCGAGGGGCTGCGCCCGGACGGACGCCTCACGATTGGTGCACGTCCCGAGAAGGAGACTCATCCTGATTGACCCTTCGCAGCAGCATTCGGTACCCGTCTCGATGCGATCCCGCACTCTTTTAGGTCCCGGCGTCGTCGTCACCCTGCTCCTCGCACTGGGGGTTGGAGGGGGCCCGCCGGCCCAGGCCCAGCAGCACGAGGTGCCCGACCCCATTCAGGAGGAGCTGGAGGCCCAAAACCTGACGCCGGAGCAGGCGCGGCGGCGAGCCGACCAGCTCGGCATCGACCTGTCCGACCCGGAGCGGGCCGCCCGGCAGGCCCAGCGGCGCGGCGTCCCCGAGGCCCGCGTGCAGGCGCTCCTGCGGGCGGTGCAGCGAGAGCAGGCCCCGGATACCACGGCCCAGGCGATCTCCCCCGCGGCGGTGGCCGCGGAGGGCGTGGCGCCCACGGACACCACCCCCGCGCCCCCCGACACGACCCCGCCGACCCCCACGGGGCGCGCCGACCCGGACGCCGGCCTCGGATACTTCGGCTACGACACGTTTGACGACGTCCCCGACGCCTTTCAGCCGAGCCGCACGGGCCCGGTCGACGACAGCTACGTCGTCGGGCCCGGCGACGAGCTCCGCCTCGTGGTGTGGGGCGCGCCCGAGTTTCAGTACGACCTCACGGTCGACCGGCAGGGGCGCGTCTTCGTCCCCGACCACGGCCAGTTTACCGCCGCGGGCAAGACGCTCGAGGCGCTCCGCGCAGACGTGAAACAGTGGCTCGCCCGTCAGCACTCGGGCCTCACGGCGGAGCCGCAGACGGTGTTCATGGACCTGTCGCTCACGCGCATCCGCCCCCTCCGCATCTTCGTGCTCGGCGAAGTGGCCCGGCCTGGCGGCTACACGGTGAGCGCCACGGCGAACGCCTTCAACGCGCTCTACAGCGTCGGCGGGCCCCTGCAACGCGGGAGCCTGCGCCGGATTCAAGTGATCCGGGACGGCGTGGTCGCCGACACCGTCGACCTGTACGACTACCTGGTCGAGAGCGCGACGCCCACCCCCGTCAACCTGCAGAGCGGCGACTACCTCCGCGTGCCGGTCCGCGGTACGACGGTCGCCATCACCGGGGCCGTGGAGCGGCCGGCCTACTACGAGATGAAAGAGGGGGAGACGGTCCGTGACCTGATCGACTACGCTGGGGGGCTTGAGTCGGCGGCCTACGCGTCGGACTTTGAGATCAGCCGACTCCTGCCGCCCGGAGAGCGAGCAGGGGCGAATGCGTCGGTCCCGCGAAAGGCCCTGAACCATAACCTCGACGCGGTGCTGTCGGGCGAGACGACCGTCGAGCTGTCGGACGCCGACCGCGTCCGAATCAAGTCGGTCCCGGACCGGCAGGACCCGGCCGCCGCCAGCAACATCGAATCCGCGGCCATTAGCGGGGCGGTTTTCCAGCCCGGACAATACGCGCTGGGGGACAGCATCCGCACGGTCCGGGCCCTGATTCGCCAGGCCAACGGCCTGACCGACGACGCCTACCGGCAGCAGGCGACCCTTATTCGTTTTGACGAAGACCTCGACGAGGCCGTTCGCTCGGTCAACCTCGACAGCACGATGGCGGGCGTGCCCCGGGCAAACATTCCGCTGGTGCCGGGCGACAGTCTCCACGTTTCGTCCGTGCAGAACCTGGAGGCGGAGCGCTCGGTTCAGATTTCGGGCCAGGTCCGCGACCCGGGCCTCTACCCGTACCGGAGCAACATGACCGTCCAGGACCTGCTGCTGCGCGGGGGCGGGCTGGCCGACAGCACCTACCTCAAGACCGTGCTCCGCTCGCGGGCGGACCTGTATCGCGAGACGTCGGACGGGCGTTCCGAGCGGGTCGTTCCCTTCAACCTCGCCCGGGCCCTGAACGGGAGCGGCATGGCGGACAAGGCCCTCCAGCCCGGCGACGAGATTCGCGTCTACCCGCTCCGGGCGGAGGTCAACCCGGAGAAATTCGTAGAGATTAGTGGGGCGGTGAAAGATACGGGTCGCTTCCGCTACCAGGAAAACCTGTCGGTCAAGGACGTCATCCTGAAGGCCAATGGCTTCGAAGAGGATGTCTACCTGGATGTGATTGAAGTGGCTCGTCCGCAGGAGGGGACCGACGGGATGCGCACCATCGAGATTCCGATCGGCGACAATCTAGACGACCCCGCGGACGTGCGGTACACGGCCGACGACACGAGCCGGGCCCTGGAGGCCGCCGCGGAGGTGCTGGTGGAGCACCGCGACCGGGTGCTCGTGCGCTCGGACCCGGCGTACAGCGACCGCGCCTTTGTCACGGTCCAGGGGGAGGTCCGCTTCCCGGGGGCGTACGCCCTGAACGACGATCGAGAGACGCTCTCCAGCGTGCTCCAGCGGGCCGGGGGCGTATTGGACACCGGGTATCCGGGCGGCGGGCAACTTGTGCGGGACGGGGAGCCGTTCGTCACGGACATTGGAGCGGTCTTGCGCGGACGGAACGACATCCCGCTGCGGGCGGGCGACCGGATCACGATCCCCACGACCCCCAACAGCGTGTCCGTGCGGGGCAATGTGGCCCAACCGGGGCGGATTCAGTACGAAGCCGGCGAGGACGTGGAGTATTACCTCGATCGGGCCGGTGAACCGCGGGACAGCACCAAGGCAGTGTACCTCACCCAGGCTACCGGGGCCACCTTTAAGGTGGACACCGGGTGGTTCTCCCGGTCGCCCGAGGTGACCGACGGGGCCGTGATCCGCGTGACGCGGGAGCAGCCGGCCCCGGAGGAGGACGGGGTGGACATCGGCGAGGTGGTCACCGACGTGACGGGCATCCTCTCCAGCGCGCTCACGATCATTGTCCTTGCGACGCGGGCGTTTGACTGATGGGCCCGTCTGTCTGTCCGCTCTCGCTCCCTCACACGAACGCACGCCGACCGGCTCATCGGAATGACTGGCGTTGACGACTCCATGTCGGAACGGGAGGAAGAACGGGAGGGTCGACCTCCCCGCGAGGATCGGATCTATTTGGCGGACCTGCTCCTCACGCTCAGCCGGGGCCGGGGCCTCATCGTGCTCTCTGTCCTGGCGTTTGGGCTCCTCGGCGTGCTATACGCGTCGCTGGCCCCCGAAGAGTACACCGCGACCTCGAAAGTCGTCCGGGAGGTGGGGGAGGAGGGCGGCGGGCTGCCCTCGGGACTGTCCGGGGTGCAGGGGCTCGGGATCGACCTCGGGGAGGGCGGGGCCGCCGGCCTGACGCCGGCCTCGTACCCTGAGATTGCGACGAGCCGCGAGGTGCGCCTGGCCGTGGCGCGCGACACCTTTCGGTTTCCGTCGGCCGGCCGGCGCACCACGTTCGTCGAGCACGTCAATCAGCCGGCTGGGGGGATCGACCTGGCGCTCCGCTACACGCTGTGGCTGCCGTGGACGGTGGCGGGGGCGGTGGGCGATCTCTGGACCGGCGCCGAGCCCGTGCCCGTCGAGGCCGACAGTACGGACACGCTCATCTACCCGACCGACGCGGAGGAACGGGCCATCGCGGCCCTGGGTGAAAAAATTTCCGCCTCTGTTGGGGAATCTGGAGCGCTGGACGGCGGGGGCAGCCTCATGACCATCGCGACGACGGCGACGGCCCCCACCCTGGCGGCCCGCCTCAACGAGCGCGTGATCGGGCACCTCCGGACGCGGGTGCGCGAGATCCGGACCGAAACGACGCGGGAAAACCTGGGGTTCGTCGAGCAGCGGTTCGAGGAGGCCCAGCAAGAGCTCGACGCGGCCGAGGACCGGCTCGCGCAGTTTCTCGAACAGAACCGGAGCGTGCTCACGGGCGGGAACGACCCCCGGCTCGAATTCCGCCGCGAGCGCCTGCGGCGGGAGGTCCGGTTCAAGGAGCAGCTCTACAGCCAGCTCCAGAAGCAGGTCACGCAGACGCGCCTCCAGCTGCAGCGCGAGCAGCCCGTGGTCACGGTCGCCGAGCAGCCGGCGCCGCCGACCGAGGCCAGTGCCCCGAACTGGACGCTCACCATTGTTCTGTTTCTTTCTCTCGGCGGGTTTGTTGGGATCCTTGGCGCGTTCATGCGAAGCGCGCTCCGAAACCAGCAGCAAGAGGAGAAGACCCGGGAGAAGATGCGCGAGGTCCGGACCTCGCTTCGCCCGACGGGCATTGTACGAGGGGTTCGGGAAGAGCTTGGGCTCCAGGATGGCGAGTAAATGACCCGGAACGGCACACCTGCCACTGGTGCGACGTGCAATCCCGAGTCTGCGGCATGCTTTTTTCGGTGTAATCGGGGCGAGTCCCGATGGGCGGGATAGATCGCCTCTCAGACGACATCATCGGCGGCCTCATGATGGAGACCATCCGCACATTTTTCGAATTGCTCACCGCGCGGGAGCGGCGCAACCTGTACCTGCTCTTCGGCGCCGTGCTCGTGATGGCGGGGCTGGAGGTGGTGAGCGT
>CAZMDV010000006.1:0-25037 GCA_964564875.1 uncultured Salinivenus sp. | reverse complement strand
GCAAAGATGTTGCGGATGGTGGACCCAAAGATGTCGCCGTTCGGAATGATCACGAGGCGATTGTCCCGCGTGGTGATGCGCGTGAAGAAGAGGGAAAGGTCTTTCACGAAGCCCGTCTCATCCGCAATCTCGACGTAATCGTCCACTTTGAACGGGCGGAAGATGAGGAGCATGACCCCGGCCGCGAAGTTAGCGAGGGTGCCCTGCAGGGCGAGGCCGACCGCAAAACTGGCCGCGGCGAGGACCGCGACGAAGCTGGCGGTTTCGACCCCCACGGTTTCCAGGCCGGCAAAGATGGCCAGCAGGAAAATGGCGTAGTACGCAAAATTGCCCGCAAACTTCGTCAGGGTGGTGTCGACCTGCGGCTTGTCGAGCCCGCCCCGGATCAGGTTCCGGACCCAGGTGGCAACGTAGCGCCCCACGACGAGGATGAGGATGAACGCAACGATGCTCAGCACATAGGAGCCGAGCATCTGGATGGTCTCGGCGTTCAAGTAATTCTGAGATTGAGAGAGGAGGTCGTTCATCGGGACGAAAAAAGTGCGTCGGCTTTTAAATTCGAGACTGCCCTGAAGGTATTGAGGCAGAAGGGGAAGTATCAATTTTAGCCCCATCCAGACGAGGGAGAAATCCCTAGTTACTCGGAATTTGCATCTGGGGGGGACGGCGCCCCCTTCGTTTGGCCCTGAATCCGGGCCACGAATTTGCGAAGGAGCGGGCGCGTGAGTCGAAGGGGCGGCTCTTCGCGCCGCATGCCCACAATGCGGCCGTCCGGCCCCTCCCGGAGGCGGTACGTGAACAGGTACTGGCCGCCGGAGGTCAGCCCCAGATCGTTGCGGCCGAAGCGGAGATCATGGATCTGGAGGCCTCCGTCGGGGGCGCGGCGGACGATGTAGTAGCCCCGCGAGAAGTGACGCAGCCGCCGGATAACAGGATTCGCTCGGGCGTCGCCCAGCAGGTCGTGGCGCTTCGGCACGTATCGGAAGTCGATCGATTGATCGTCGTCCAGCAGGGAATGGAAGCCAACGTAGTAGCCGTCGTCGGTCTCGGCGATGGCCTGCCAGAGCAGGTTGTTGAAGGGGGTGGGGGCCGTGAACACCCGCTCGTACTCGGGCGCGGTCCTGTCGAGCGCGTCGGCGAACACCTGGCCCACGTGCTGCTTGTTGACGACCGTCCAGAGCAGGTACGCCGAGCTCAGCGCGAGGCCCGCATAGTTGGCCCACCGTCGCGCCCGTGCGGCGGGGGGCCACCGAAGCGACACCAGCAGCCCGGTCGCCAGAGGAATCGTGTACAGCGGGTCGATGATGAAGATGGTCCCGTAGATGACGGGGTAGTCGCTGAAGGGCCAGAAGACCTGCGTGCCGTACGTCGTGAGGCAGTCGAGCCCGACGTGCGTGAGAAGCGTCACGAACACCAGTGCGCCCCACTGTCTCGCCGAGACCGACGACCCTCGATGGAGGTGTCGAAGGCCCACGGCAGCCCCCAGCGTGACCAGCACAGTGAAGAGCAGCGAGTGCGTAGCGCTTCGGTGGAGAGTAAGGGCCTGCACCTCCGTCAGGAAGGGATTGGCCAGCACGTCCAGGTCCGGCAGCAGGCCGAAGAAGGCGCCCCAGAGCGGGGCCTTGCCTCCCGCCTCGCGTCCGGCGGTCGCCTCGCCGACGGCGGCGCCCAGTGTAATCTGCGTGACTGTGTCCATTGAATGGGAACGTAGATGGGAGGACGGGAACGCATGGGACCCCCTTCTGTACGGCGCACCGGAGCTGTGGAGCCGGGGAAGGTCGGTGGTTGCGAACCTGTTACGAGATCCCCATGCCCGACCGCTATCGCTGTCGCGTCGAGAACACGACCGTCCGCCCCGAGCGGCGCGACACGCTCGAGGATCTGGTGCTCAAGATGTTCGAGCGCCGCCACCACCGCCTCATCGCGGGGCGCGAAAAGCAGTGGCTGACCGTCGAGATCGTCCAGTCGCTCCGGGAGGCGAGTCAGGTGTACCGGGACGAGCTGAGCACGGAGACCGAGGGCCCACTTCCGTTCGCCCTCGGCTACTTTCGCCTTCGCGACGACACGCTCGAGCTGGTGAGCGACGAAGTGCCGGCCAACGTCGCCCCCAAACGTTTCGCCCAGTTCCTGAGCGAGTTTCTACGGCCGGGGGCTCGCCTCTGGTTTGCCGGCGACGATGGGGAGGAGGGGTGGGTCATCCGCGGCGTCGGTGAGGTCGCCGCCCTGCCGGCCGCGGCGGAGGCCCCGGACGATCAGACCCACGACGACGAGTCGGGGGAGGCCAGCACCTGAAGGAGGCGGTCGGCGGCCTCCGCCATGGTGAGGTTCTCGATGTCGTCACGGTCCTCCGGCAGAAGAGTGACGGTGCGGTATCGGCCCTGCTGGCCCTCGCCCAGGCGTTCCTGCACCCGCACGCCCATGCACGAGCCGTCGTGGGCCGTCAGGCCTGTCACCGTGTTCGGGCGGTTGGGGAAGGGGGAGCCCTCGGGCAGGGCCTCCGCCACCGTCTCGACCGTGGACCGGGCGGCCCCTGACGTGGCCTCGGCCATCCGCACGAACAGCTCAACCGTAAAGTCCCGGTCGAAGGTCACCTCCACCCGACTGAAATTAGGATTCATGGGCCGCCAGTGCAGGTCCACCTGTCCACATCCCTCCGTCAGTTCGTCGACGGCCTCCAGCAGCTCAGGGAATCGGTCTTCGAGGGCATTCATCATCCGCATGTAGCCCTGCATGTTGCCCTGCATGCCCGAAACGTCTCCCAGTCCCTCCGCCGCCTCCATCGACGCGTCGTGCAGCCAATCCTGCACCGCGTTGGTGCGCGTGAGGGCGTCGCTCACGTTCCGGAGCGAGGTAGACAGATGCGGCTCAATGCGGGCTTTCCAGTCGGCTTTGGAGCGGGGGGAAGCCATCGGAGGGGTAGCGCGAAACAGAGAAAAGGCGACGGAGCCGAGGCAGAAGGGAGGGAACAAAAGTAGGCGTTCTCCATCCAAGACAAGCTACGTATGCTTCCAATCTTTCCGAACTCCTATTGTGCCCGATCAACCCACCACCTCGCGGCAGCCGAAGACGATGCCGCTGGATGAGCTCTCCGAGCACCTTAAAATTTCAAAGCAGACCCTCGTTCGCTGGGCCGATCGCCACCTGATCGACGCGGATCTCTACTGGTCCCTCTCCGACGCGAACGAAGAGATCCGCATGATCGACGTCACGGACGAGACGCTGGACTTTCTCGAAGATTTTGCGGCCGACTACCGAGATGACGTCGTGAGCCGGACGGAGGCGCGCCGCATCCTCAAGCAAATTGATCGGAAAAAGATCAAGAAGCTTATCCGGGCGGGCGACGTCGAGGACGTCGAGGTCGACGAGGAGACCCGGGTTGTCGTGGGCAGCTTGGAGGATTACTTGATGGAGCGGGAGCAGGAAGACGAGGAGGAAGAGGACGAGTAACGACCCTGCCATGACGACCCTGCCACCCTCAGGTGGGGCCGGACGCCGACCCACTTGCGTTGAGCATGTCCCGGAGTGTGGACGTCATTTCGTCGGTGGGGAAGATGCCAACGACGCGCTTCGTGATCTGGCCTTCAGGGGTCACGAGGACCGTAGTGGGCAGTCCGGGAATGGGACCGAACTCTGCCTCGGCCGTACCTTCGGTGTCAATGACGATCGGGTAGTTGATCGCGTGCTCCTCGGCGAAGGGAGCGACCACCTCCCGGCCCTTACGGTCGAGCGCAACCCCGATGATCGTCAGTCCCTCCTGCTCGAGATCGGAGTAGAGATCCTTAAGGTCGGGAATTTCCTTCCGGCAGGGAGCGCACCAGGTGGCCCAGAAGTTGATGAGCAGCACTCGTCCGTCCTGCTCGTCGAGTGCGATCGACTCGCCGTTTAACGTTTCGAGCGTGAGCTCCGGCACCGGCTCGGGCTCCACCGTCCGCACCTTCCCGGCCATCGACCCGGAGGTCCCGGAAGACGAGGAAGACGCTGTCTGAGACTGCTCGTCTCCCCCACACGCAACGAGCAGGACGGCCACGCTAACACTACAGAGGACGAACAAGAAGCGACGCATAACCGCCGAACATTATTCAGTAGAAGCAGTCGCAGAGCGGATGGCCTCGCGCAGCGCCTCGGCCGTGACGTCGAAATGGGACGTGTCGAAGACCGGCTCCTTCTGGTAAAGGATGACGGCCTGAGGTGTCTCGTGCCGAATCCCGAGCGTGTCGGCGATCTCGTCGGACAACGCTCGGCTCTCCTGAACCACGAGCTTGTAGATGGGCAGTTCGTCGTTCTCGACTAGCTGACGCATTTCCTGGTCGGCCTTGCTGCTTACCGGGCACGCCGAGCTGTGCTTGAACAACAGAACCGGCTGCTCGTCGGAGCGCGACTGGGCGTCGGCCCAATCGGCCTCGCTGGAGAGGGAACGAAAGGGAGCGTCTGACATCGGAGGTTAGTGATCGGTGGACGAATACTACCTCTATTCCGTACCGCGAGGCGGATCCCGTGATACGGGGTGGGGGTGAACAATCGGTCAATACTGACGAACGCCCGAGAACGCGGTCGATCCGGAAGGCATGCAACGCGCCTCCTGGGGTTGCATCACGTGTTGAATGAATCACTGACTACGTATGGCTACGCTGGAGACGGAGGCTGACGATGTACGTTGGTCCCTCACGGACCTGTACGACCATCCCGACGCGCTGAAGGAGGATCTGGCCGAGCTCGATGCCGACGCGGAAGCCTTTGCCGAACGGTATCGAGGACGGATTGGGGACCTCAAGGCCGACGCCTTGGCCGAGGCCCTCGACACGCTCGCATCCATTCAGGATCGCCTGGGACGGGCGCAGGCCTACGCCTATCTGCACTGGTCAGCCGACACGAACGACGCTGAACGCGGGGCACTCCGCCAGTACGTCCGAAAAACAGTCGACCGCATCCAGCAGAAGCTCCTCTTCGTGGAAACCGAGTGGGTGGCCCTTCCGGAAGAGCGGGTGGACGAGCTGCTCTCCCGCGAGGTCCTCGCCGATTACGAACACCACCTGGAAACTGAGTATCTGCGCAAGGACCACGTCCTGAGCGAGTCCGAGGAAACGGTGCTCTCGGAGAAAAACATCACGGGCAAGGGTGCCTGGACCCGATATTTCGACGAGACCCTCGGCGCGGCCCGCTTTGAGCTCGACGGCGAGTCGCTCACGCAGGAGGAGATCCTTTCGAAACTTTACGAGCCGAACCGGAGGCTCCGTCGGGAGGCGGCGCTCTCGTTCACGGAGGGGCTGAAGGACCACCTTCGGAGCCTGACGTTCATCTTCAACACCCTCCTCGCGGATAAGGCCTCCACCGACCGCCTCCGCGAATACGACCACTGGCTGGAGCAGCGAAATCTCGCCAATGAGATCGACGACGAGACGGTGGAGATGCTCATCGATGCCGTTACGGGGCGGTACGACTTAGTGGCGCGCTTCTATCGGCTCAAAAAGCGGCTGCTGGGCCTTGAGGAGCTCTACGACTACGACCGCTACGCCCCGGTCCGGGAAGCCGACACGACCTACGAGTGGGACGAGGCGCGGGCCCTCGTGCTGGATGCCTACGAGGACTTCCATCCCGAGATGGAACGAGTGGCTCGGCAGTTTTTCGAAGGCAACTGGATCGACGCCGCCGTGGTGCCGGGCAAGCGCAGCGGGGCCTTCAGTCACGGCACCGTGCCGAGCGCGCACCCGTACGTCCTCCTCAACTACACGGGCAAGGCCCGCGACGTGCAGACCCTTGCGCACGAGTTGGGACACGGCGTGCATCAGTTCCTGGCCCGCGAGCAGACCGTCTTCCATCACGGCACGCCCCTCACGACGGCCGAGATGGCATCGGTGTTCGGCGAAATGCTCGTCTTCCAGCGTCTCATGCGGCACGAGGACGATCCCGCCAATCGGCTGGCCATGCTCGTCGCCAAGATCGACGACACCCTCGCCACGGTCTTTCGGCAGGTGGCGATGAACCGGTTCGAAGAGCGGATCCATACCGACCGGCGCGAAAATGGGGAGCTGCAGGCCGATCGCTTTGCCGAGCACTGGATGGATACCCAGCGGGACATGTTTGAAGGCAGTGTCACCCTCCGCGATCACTACCAGCACTGGTGGAGCTACGTCCCGCACTTCCTGCATACGCCGGGCTACGTGTATGCTTACGCCTTCGGGGAGCTGCTCGTCCTCGCCCTGTACGCCCGCTACGAAGAGACCGAGTCCGGATTCGCCGACCAATACCTCGACCTGCTCCGGGCCGGCGGATCCGACTGGCCCGAAGAGCTCGTGGGGCAGATGGGCGTGGACCTGGAGGACGAGGACTTCTGGCAGAATGGCCTCTCGCACATCGAGGCGCTGATTGAACAGGCCGAGACCCTCGCCGAGCAGACCCCCGTCGAACCGCTCGCTCGGGGCGACGGGTCGCCCACTGCCTCCTCCTGACGCATCCCTTCTCTACATCGTGGCCGACTCCGAACGACCGAGCAGCCACCCCGCCTTCTGGGACGCCCGATACGAGCGGGAAGAGCATCTCTTTGGCACGGCGCCGAACGCCTTCGTCGCGGAGGAGGCCTATCGCCTGCCCCCGGAGAGCGAGGTCGTGGAGCTGGGGGCCGGGGAGGCGCGCACGCTCGCCTGGCTGGCCCGCGAGCACGGCCACCGGACCACCGCGGTCGACTTTTCAGACGAGGCGCTGGCGACGGCAAGACGGTGGGCGACGGCCCACGACTTGGCCCTCGACACCACGCGAGCGGACGTCTGCACCTGGACGCCCGATCGGCAGTGGGATGCGGCCCTGGTGACCTTTCTTCAGCTCCTCCCCGACCAGCGCCCGGTGCTGTACCGGCTGCTGCGACAGATCGTGCGTCCCGGCGGGTGGATGTTCGGCGAGTGGTTCCGTCCCGATCACCTCCAAGAAGACTATGACCGGGTGGGCCCGAGTCGGGCCGACCGAATGGTGCCGGTCGATGAGGTACGAGCGGCCTTCTCGGACCAGAAGATCCTCCGGTGTGTCCCCGCCGACGTCCACCTCCAGGAGGGGCCTCTCCTGAACGGCGACGCCGCTGTCGTCCGGGCAGTTGTGCGCAAAGAACGTGGATGAGGGGGATGGGAGTGTGGGAAAAAGCCCCGCCTAAGCCTGCAGGATTGCCGCAGTGGGCGCACGGAGGCGTCCGTGTAGACATTGGCAAAGGTGAAAGATAGGTTTTGTATCGCCGTCGGCACCCCTCGACCCTCGTCTCTCCCATCAACGACGCCTCCTATTCACATGCTCTCGATTGACGACTTGCTGGTTGCCCGCGACTTTTCCTCAGTCTCCGACCGGGCCGTCCGCTATGCCCTCGACCTGGCCGCCCGCACTGGGGCCACCCTCCACATCCTCCACGCTGAGGTTCTGCATGAGGACTCCGACGACCGTGGGCAGTCCCCGGCCGTGAATCTGTCTTCATTTCGCGAAGAGCTGAGGGAGAAGGGGGACGTGTCGGCCGAGGCCCTCAACGCCGTATCCATTGAGGAAGTGGTGCGGCGGGACGTGTCGGCCGGCCCCGCGATCATGAGCTATGCCGCCGAGACTGGTGTCGATCTCGTCGCTCTGGGTACGCACGGCCGACGGGGACCCAGCCGAATTCTGCTTGGCAGTGTGGCCGAAGAGGTCGTTCGCCGGGCCGAGCAGCCGGTGCTTACCGTCCGAGGGGAGGAAGACGGCCATGCTTCGTGCTCGCCGGGCGTGATCGACCGAATTCTGGCGCCCGTCGATTTCTCCGAGTACTCCCAGGAGGCCCTGCGCACCGCGAAGGAGTGGGCAACTCTCTACGACGCCTCGGTGGACGCGCTTCACGTCGTCGCTAAGCAGATCCACCCGACCTTTTACGCCGGAGGTGTAGACTCCATCTACGACATGGAACCGGACATAGAACAGAAGGTGCAGGCCCGGCTCGAGGACTTCGTGTCGGACACAAACGGCCCGGACGTAGATGTGCGGTCGCACGTGACCGTGGGGAATGCGGCCCCGGATATTGTCGAGTTCACTGAAGACCACCAGGTTGACCTCGTGGCAATGTCGACCCACGGGCACACGGGGCTGGATCGGTTCCTGCTGGGAAGCGTGGCCGAAAAAATCGTCCGGCACGCCAAGTGCCCCGTATTTACGACGAAGGCTTTCAGCAAATCCACTGCGTGAGGCTTCCGCCCACGAAGATGCTGAAGCCCAATCGCCACACTTTGCTTCTTCGCCTTTCCGTCTGCCGTGATCTACGTCGACCGCATTCTCTTTCCGACCGACGGGTCCGACTGTGCGGAGCAGGCCCGTCGCCACGCTACGCACTTGGCCGACCACTTTGACGCGACCCTTCACGTGATTCGCGTGGAAGAACGGGACGTGGAGCGCGCCGACGTGGTTGAGATCGACGAGGCCGACCTCCTCGCGGATCTACACGACGCGATTCAGGGACAGCCGTCCCCGCTTGCCCGCTCCCGCGTGCGAGAGCGAACCGTGGAGTACCCGACGGCGGCGGGGGGCATCCTCACCTACGGGGTCGAGCACGACGTGGACCTGGTGGTGCTGGGGACCCACGGCCATCGAGGCGTGCGCCGTCTCATGCTGGGCAGCGTGGCGGAAGAGGTGGTGCGAAAGGCGCCGTGCCCCGTCGTGACCGTGGGGCGCGGGGCCGTGGCGCCCGACGCCATGGAGGGAGGGAGCATGCTAGTCCCCGTGGACTTTTCCGAGCATCGAGATCGCCTGCTGGCCCACGTCCGCGAGATTGCGCCGGTCTACGGCATGACCGTGACGGTCCTCCACGTCGTGGAGGTGACAGGAGTGCCCGACGCGTATGGGGCATACTCGTCGCTGCCGGACCCTGGAACGCTGGGGAACCGGGCCAAGGAGGCCCTCAACGAGGAGGTAGACGCGCTACGGGAGCACGGGATCGAGGTCTCCGTCACGGTTAGGTCTGGCCATCCGGCCAACCAGGCCCTCACCGTTGCGGAGGAGATCGAGGCTGCCTTCATGGCGATTGCCACCCACGGGCGGACGGGCATGGAGCGCATGCTCATGGGCAGCGTGGCGGAGAAAATCATTCGGCGAGCACCGTGCCCCGTGTGCACGGTGAAGTCCTTTGGCTCGTCCCTCGTTGCGAACGAGGACGACACGGGGTGATGATCCTCGGCATTCCAGCACGTCCCCAAACGTCATTCGCCAGTCAGCCCATGTCTGCTCCGGATTCCCGAGATGGCCTCCTGCTCCTGTGGAGCGGGGGCAAAGATGCCGTCCTTGCCCTCGACGTGATGCATAGCCAGTCCCCGCGGCGGATTGGTGCACTTCTCACGACCGTCGTTGAGGACACGGAGCGCGTCACGATGCACGGAACCTCTCTGCGGCTGATCCAGCGGCAGGCCGACGCGCTCGACCTTCCGGTGCATGTGATGCGGGTGCCTCACATGCCCACGAACGAGGTCTACGAAGCTCGGCTGGAGGCAGCCCTCACGCCGCTGCTCGAGGACGGATTTTCAACCGTCGTGGCGGGGGACCTCTTTCTTGAGGACGTGCGGGCCTACCGGGAGCAGGCGATTGAGGACATTGGGGCGACGGCCCTCTTCCCACTGTGGCAGCGCGACACGACGTGGCTGGCTCAGCGGTTCTTGGAGCGGGGCTACCGGGCCGTGGTGACGGCCGTCGACACCACCCAGCTTGACGCATCGTTCGCCGGACGGGCCTACGACGAGTCCTTTCTCGATGACTTGCCCGAAGGGGTTGATCCGTGCGGCGAGCACGGCGCCTTTCACACGTTTGTGACCGATGGCCCTCCCTTTCAACAGCCCGTCCCCGTCACTGTCGGGGCGGCTGAGTCCGGAGAGCGCATGCACACGATCCGTCTCTCTCCAACAGACGAGTCTCCACTGGAATAAGCACAGTCAATAGAAAGCCCCTCCGCCCGGCCACGCCGAACGGAGGGGCAAGCAGAGGAGGAAAGGCAGGAGCTACTACTCGTCGGTCGCCGGGGAGGCCTCCTCCGACCCGTTCTCGTCGGGTGAGGCGTCGCTCGCTACCCCCTCGGCGGAAACCTCGGGCTCACCGTTCGGGGTGTCGTCCGTGTCGGCGGTGGGTTCCTCGGTGGGAGCCTCCCCCTTCTCCACTTCGAAAGAGAGCTCCTCCGACTCGCCGTCGTGGGTAATGAGCACCGTGTCGCCCTCCGTGATCTCGTCGTGGAGAATGTCTTCAGCCATCGGATCCTCGACGTACTTCTGCAGGGCTCGGCGGAGCGGCCGCGCACCGTACTTCTGGTCGAAGCCCTTATCTGTCAAGAACTCCTTGGCCGGCTCGTCGAATTCGAGCTCGAGTCCAAGCTCCTCCGCCCGCTCGAAGAGGTCCTCCGACATGATGTCGATGATGTCGAAGATGTTGTCCTTATTGAGCGGGTTGAAGACGATTACATCGTCGATCCGGTTCAAGAACTCCGGATTGAAGACATTCTTGAGTGCGTCCTCGACGGTGGACTTCATGGACGAGTAGTCCATCTCCTCGCCCTCCGTCTGGTCGAAGCCGATGCCCTGACCGAAGGACTTGATGTCCTGTGTGCCGATGTTCGAGGTCATGATGAGGATCGTGTTGCGGAAGTCCACCCGGCGGCCCATGCCGTCGGTGAGGATGCCGTCGTCCAGCACCTGAAGCAGGATGTTGAACACATCCGGGTGCGCCTTCTCAATCTCATCGAGGAGAATCACTGAGTAGGGCTTCCGGCGGACCTTCTCGGTGAGCTGGCCGCCTTCCTCGTGGCCCACGTATCCCGGCGGGGCCCCCACGAGCCGGCTCACGGAGAATTTCTCCATGTACTCGCTCATGTCGATGCGGATGAGCGACTCCTGCGACTCGAAGAGATACTCGGTGAGCACCTTGGCGAGCTCTGTCTTGCCGACGCCGGTAGGGCCGAGGAAGATGAACGAGCCGATCGGCTTCTCGGGGTCCTTGAGGCCGGCCCGGGTGCGGCGGATGGCCTTCGAGAGCTTCTCGATCGCCTCGTCCTGGCCCACGACCCGCTGCTTGAGAGATTCCTCCATCTTGAGGAGCTTCTTCTGCTCCGGCTCGCTGATCTTGTCGACCGGAATGCCGGTTATCATGGCCACGACCTCGGCGATCTCCTCCGATGTGACGTCGTGAATCTCGGTCTCGGCCTGCTCGTGCCACTCCTTCTTGGCCTGCTCCAGCTCCTCCTGAAGCGTCTTCTCCCTGTCACGGAGCCGGGCCGCCTCCTCAAAGCGCTGGCTTTTGACGACCTGATTTTTCTCGTCCTGCACGTCCTCGATCTTTTCCTCGAGGTTCAAGATTTCGGGCGGCACCTTGATGTTGGAAAGGTGCACCCGTGCGCCCGCCTCGTCCATCACGTCGATGGCCTTGTCCGGCAGGAAGCGATCGGTGATGTACCGGTCACTGAGCTGAACGGCCAGCTCGATGGCCTCCTCCGAGTAGCGGACGCTGTGGTGGTCCTCGTAGTAGGGCTTGATGTTGGAGAGAATGTTGATCGTCTCCTCCGGGGTGGACGGATCGACGATGATCTTCTGGAAGCGGCGGTCCAGCGCCCCATCGCCCTCAATGTTCTGGCGGTACTCGTCGAGGGTGGTGGCCCCGATGCACTGGAGGTCGCCGCGGGCAAGGGCGGGCTTGAACATGTTGGAGGCGTCGAGACTGCCCGACGCACCGCCGGCCCCGACGATCGTGTGGATCTCGTCGATGAAGAGGATGATGTCCTCGTTGTTCTCCAGCTCCTTCATCACGGCCTTCATGCGCTCCTCAAACTGGCCGCGATACTTGGTGCCGGCCACCAGGGACGCAAGATCCAGCGTCACGATGCGCTTGTCGTAGAGCACACGACTCACTTTCCGCTCTACGATGCGAGAGGCCAGGCCTTCCGCGATGGCGGTTTTCCCAACCCCCGGCTCACCGATGAGCACTGGATTGTTCTTTTTGCGGCGGCTCAGGATTTGAGCCACTCGTTTGATCTCTTCCTCGCGTCCGATGATCGGATCGAGTTCGTCTTCCTCCGCCAGTTCGGTGAGGTCCCGTCCGAAGTTGTCTAATACCGGCGTATTGCTCTTCTCCGACTCGCTGCTCTCCTGTCCGTAACCGGACGAGAGCCGACCGCCGGATCCGCTACTACCGCTGGAGGAAGAGGCTTTGCCACTGATAATGGAGTCAAGCTCGTTTCTCACGGCGTCGTATGTTACTGAAAATCCTTGTTGGAGAATTTGCGCGGCGATGTTTTCGTCGTCCCGGAGCAAGCTCAAGAGGAGATGCTCCGTCCCAATGACGTCGCTCTTGTAGAGCTTTGCTTCCAAGTAAGTGATTTTCAACACCTTTTCGGCTTGCTTGGTCAGGGGAATGTTCCCGACCGAGGTCGAGCTGCTGGTACTGCGGACCGTGTCTTCCACGGCCTCTTTGAGCTCCAGTAGGTCACAGTCGAGGTTGCGAAGGATCTTGACCGCGATCCCTTCGCCCTCCCGGATGAGGCCGAGCAGAAGGTGCTCCGTCCCGATGTAGTCGTGCCCGAGTCGGACCGCCTCTTCGCGGCTGTAGGAGATTACGTCGCGGACACGATTTGAGAAGTTGCCTTCCATACCTAAGGGGTTGAACGATCAAAAGCGCCGCGTTGGCGCCCTACACGGCGGGGGAAAGACGAAGGTTGACGGCAGATCTCTCCTGTTCACTCACCCGCACGTGAAGCACGTAGCCTGTGCGATAACCATGCACCGTGGTAACCATGCATCCGCACACTCTGTTCCCCTGTGTCGCACGGCTGCTCCATTGGGTTTCAATACTCCAGGAGCGTTACAATCTGACCGGTTCTCTTCAGCAGACCGGTGCCGCGCTGCTCGGGCACGGATGCTGGCCAAGTGAGTCGCGGGGGCGTCGCGGTAAGGGAGAGTAAGCAGACAAACGGGAAGCGCTAAGCCGCAAAGCTTGCACCGCAGCCACAGGTCTCCGTCGCGTTGGGATTTTCAAACGTAAACCCCCGCGCATTAAGTCCATCGTGGTAGTTGATGGTCGTTCCCATGAGGTAGAGCCCATGTCGCTTGTCCATGTAGACGGTGATCCCGTCGATCTCGAACACACGGTCTTTCTCGCGCTCCTTGTCGAAGCCGAGCACGTAGCTCATCCCCGAACATCCTCCTCCTTTAACGCCGACGCGTAGGCCATATCCATCCGGAATGCTTTTCTTCTGGATGATCTTCCGAATTTCCCGAGCCGCGTTGGGGCTGATCTGAATGGGGGCGTCCTTCGTGGAAGCGTCGGAAGCAGGAGAAGCAGTATCGGGCATGGGCGATGGACCAGTTGAGCACAACTCATGCTGGGACCACCCTTAACGACCGGACAAAAATTCCTGTTCCGTCCCTAATCGTGAGCGAGTAGGAAAATGGGGGGAGAGAGTGCCACCACGACAAATTCGTCTGGGGATGGGAGGCCGTGTGCGCTGTCCGTTGTCCGGCCTTCCCGGGGTGCAACTCCGCGGTGTCCCTTTGGCGACTGGGTGGGAAAGACGCAATCCACCGCGGAGGCTGAGTTTCGCGATGCCGCGTCACAGAGCGCGAATGATAACAAAAATGCGATGGTACTCCGCCGTCGGGCCAAAAGGCTGCGGGAGTGGGCTCCCGCTTATCTTTCGGAAGAAGAACGCCAGGAGGCTGTCCGTTGAGTTCGTCTCGTGACGCTCAGTCTAGCGGTCGGGCCAGCACCACCGTCTCCTTGAGTTCCGTGATGGTGCCGCCCTCGGCCCGCACCGCTTCAAAGAGGACCACGTGGGGCCCGATGCGAACGCGGTCGCCGGCGTCGTCGCGGCCATCCCACACGAGCTCGCCGCTGCGCCCAGCGAGGCGGGCTTCCTCCAGCGTGCGCACCTCTCGGCCCCGAGCATCGTAGATGCGCACCCGCACCAGGTTGGGCACCTCGTCGAGCGAGTACTGGATGCGAGTGCCACCGTCCCGCTCAATGGAGAAGGGATCGGGCCGAATGCGGAGATCCGCAGCCTCGGGCGCGTCGTCGGGCGGGGGGAGCGAGACAGCGTTCGGGGCGCCGGGCGTGCCTCCGGCTGATGCGGTGCTGCTCGTCCAGTTGTCGGAGGCGTCAGCATCAGCCGTGGGGCTGATGCGCTCCAGCGCAGTGCCTTTCGTGTCGGCGAGGCCGGGCGCGTGCCAGTCGGGGGCGTAGTTGACCTCCGCTACGGCCGTGCGGTCGCGACGATGCACCCGCACGAGGTCGCCGTCGTTGCGGAGGCCGAGCTGGTTGGCGTCGACCGGGAGGTAGGCCACCGAGTCCGGCGTCAGGGGCGCGTTTGGGAAGGCTGTGGCCAACTGCGACTGCTGCACAGCCGTGACGCCATCGGGCGCAGCGGCCACCACGGCGAAGGTCCCCGGCGCCACGGCCCGGCGCCGCCCGGCCCGAATCGTGTCGGCCGCCCCCTCTTCGGTCGGGCGGTCGGTGAGGACGAGCCCATTCAGCGTGAGGGGGTAGTCGGCCAGGTTGTAGAGCTCGACGTACTCCACCTGATTCGGGCGGTCGTCGAAGTCGTCGGCGAGGGGATCGAACAGGATTTCGTTAACGACCAGCGCGTCCGGGGTCGGACGACGGGCAAAAGGCAGGGTGGCCTCAGCACGCTCGTTCCCCACTAGGTCGCGCACGCCGCTCACGACCATCGTGGACGCCGTGGGGGCGCCCGATAGCGACAGGCGGGCGACGCTGTCCGCCGGCAGGGCGACCTGGGTGACGGTCGTCTCCCCGAGCTGAAACGCGCTGGGCCGAACGCTCGCGCTCTGAACGGGCTCGTCGAAGACGACCTCGGCGGTCGTCGAGTCGGCCTGTTCGGCGAAGGTGGGTTGGGGCGGGGCCGTGTCGCGCTCGAAGCGGCTGTTCTGCGCGCCGGGTGTAGCGCCGTCCGGTGCCGTCGACGGCCCGAAGTTCGACGGACGATCCGAGGGGCCCCGCGGGTCGATGCGTTCGAGGGAGCGGCCGTCGCTCCCGCCCCACGACGAAGCGTAGGGCACCGCGTCGACCTCGGTGGCAGAGGGGGCGTGCCTCAGGACGACCGTGTCGCCGCCGTTGTTGAGGGCATCCCAGCCGTCCGGCGCGAAGAAGGCGACCGACGGATATGCGGCCGCAAAGGCCTCGGCCTCCCGCACGAGAACCACGTACTCGTCCGGCGCCAGCGGCGTCAGGGGCGGGGCGATTGCGTTGAAGTCCCGGTTCACGTCGGCATACTGGAGCGCCCCCAGGTCGATGGTCTTGTCCGAGCGGTTGTAGAGCTCCACGAACTCGTTTGACGCCGGGGTGGGCGCGTACATGATCTCTGAGACGACGACGTCCTTCGGGGCCGGCGGCTCCGGCACGAAGTAGGAGAAAGATGCTTGCCCCTCGTCAAGGATGTTGCCGCGTCGATCGGCCACGCCAGCGACGACGAGCGTATAGTTTCCAGTGGCGAGCGACGGGCTGAGGGCGCACCGCACCCGGCTCGGAACTGAGGGGGCCACCTCGGCCGCCGTGATCGACGGGGCGTCCCCGGCCTCGAACTGGAAGGCGTCGGGCATGACGGTGGCGGCGTCGACGGGTTCGGAGAGGACAACCGTCAGCGAGTCCCCGTCCCGGGAGGGCGTTACGTCCTCCAGCGTGGGAGGCGTCTCGTCCGGGTCGAACACGCTGTTCTGACGTCTCGGCGTCGCGCCCGCATCGGCCTCCGCCGAGGCAAAGTTGCTGGCGGCGTCGGACGGCCCGGCCGGATCGATGCGTTCCAGCGACCGACCATCGCTCCCGCCCCACGACGGATTGTAGGGCACCGAGTCGAGCGGGGTGTCCGACGGCGAATGGCGGAGGTATACGGTGTCGCCACCATTGTTGAGAACCGCCCATCCGCCCGGGGCTATAAATGTGACAGAGGGGAACGCAGCCTCGAAGTCTTCGGTGTCACGCACGAGCACCACGTAACTGCCGCTGCCGAGCGTCGTGTCGGTAGAGGTCACAGGCTCGTACTCCTGATTGGCGTCCGCAAACGCCAGCTCATTCAGGGCCACCGCCCCGTCCGCACGGTTGTAGAGCTCGATGAACTCGTTCGTCGGGGGGGACGGGGCGTACATGATTTCATTGATCACCACGTCCCCAGGGTCGGGCTGTCCGGCTGCGCGGCCCGGGACGAGGAGGGTGGCGAGTAGGACGCCGAGGGCGAACCGAGGCATGGACAATCTCGGATCCGGACGCGGAAGAGAGCTGACGTGAACGCCTTGTCGAGAGCTGAACCAAAATTTAAGGAGAAACAAAACGTTCGTCAAGAAAAAAACCAGGGAGATCCTACGGGCCTGGAGTGAGAGAAACACCACCGCGGACGCTTCCGAGACCTACCGGTGATCGTCGGTCGTACCGTTGCCCGAGGCCGAAAGGTCGCGGGGTGTGGCTTCTCCGTTCTCGGTGAGGTCGCGCTTGAGGTGATTGGTGAGCGCCCGGGCCATGAGTCGGGCCGTGGGCGCGAGCGGGGTCTCGTCGATGTCGAACCGATGATGGTGGAGGGGGTAGCTCGTCTCCGGACCCGAGGCCGTCCCGACTCGGATGAACGCGCCGGGGACGTGCTTCAGGTAGTGGGCAAAGTCCTCGCCGCCCATGCTCGACCGTTCGATTCTGTGAATGGCCTGATCGCCGAAGTCATCCCGGATCGTGGCCTCGACGTTCTCGATGGCCGCCTCGTCGTTGATGACCGGGGGAGAGCCGTCTTCGAAGTCCAGTTCGATGTGGGTCCCGTGCAGGTTTGCCAACCGCTCCGCCGCCCGGTGCATGTACGAGCGAACCGTCTCCCGATCATCTGGAGAGACGGTCCGGAGGGTGCCCCCCAGCGAGGCCTGTTCCGGAATGACGTTGTGGGCCTCGCTGCCGTCGAGCATTGTGATGGTGAGAACACACGCGTCGCGGGCATCCGTCACCCGGCCGGTCGCCTGGTAGAACTGCTCCATCAGCTGGGAGGCCACCCAGACCGTATCGACGCCTTCGTGGGGCCGCGCCGAGTGGCCGGTGCCCTCCTGTCGGACCTTCACCTCAAATCGGTCGGACGAGGCCGTGGCGGGGCCCGTGATGAGGCCGTACCGCCCCACGTCCAGGGTAGGGTCGACATGCACCGCGTACACGGCATCCAGGCCTTCGAGAATGCCGGCCCGGATCATGAGCGGTGCGCCGCTCGGCAGGCCTTCCTCGTTGGGCTGGAAGAACACGCGGACGCGGCCGTAGATGTCGCTCCGGTTGGCATGGAGCACCAGGGCTACACCGACGGCCATCGCCGTGTGGGCATCGTGGCCGCAGAGGTGAGCCACGTCGGGAACCTGCGATCGGTAGGAAACGCGCTTCTGATCCTGTGTAGGGAGGGCGTCGATATCGGCCCGATACCCGACCGCATCCCCGGGGGTCTCACCCTCGATATCGACATACAGCCCGGTGCCGGCGATGGGGCCGTGCACGTCGAGGCCGTACGCTTCCAAAGTCTGTCGGATGAAGCGCGCAGTGTCATGCTCTTCCATCCCCACCTCTGGATGCCGATGGAGGTGGCGGCGGACGCCGACGAGCACCTGAGCGAGGGACTGGGTCTCGCCCGCAACGTCCGAAATGGGATCAGGGAGGTGGGAGGGATCTTCCGGGGAAACGGTGGAGAGCATGCGGAGCAAGGAGATTCATTCGTGGGGAACTGCGCTCCGGCACATGGCAACACAGGAACGCCATAGCCGCCCCGATTTCTACGTGACGAATCTCCTAGAGATTCGCGAACTCTGTCTGTAGGGGGCCTGCTTCGTCGTAGCGCTCAGGTGAGCCCCAGGTACTTGCGCAGCGTCCACTCGCCCGCTAGCAAAACGAGGATGACGATCAGGAAGAGGGACCTGCGCCACAGCTCCGCCTCGTCGGTCTGCCGGACGACCTCACTCGAAAACGACGCCTGGGTGGCTATGTCCCCCGGCAGGTCCTGCACCGTCTCGGGCGTGTACGCCGTGCCCCCCGAACGGGCGGCCAGCTGTCGCATGAGGACCGGATCGGCCCGGGGGGACTGATATTCGAGCCGGAGGGGCGCGACCGAAAATTCTCCTTGGTCGGTGCCCACCTCGCTGCCCTCCAGGCGGGCCCTGGCCTCGTAGCGGTAGCTGCCCTCCGGCAACGTGCCCATGTCGAGCGTATACCGGCCCTGTCCCACCGGCTCCATCGTATAGGGGTAGTCTGTACCAGATGAATCCGTGACCGTCACCTCGACGGTCGCGTCCGAGACCGGCTGCATGCTCTCGTTGTAGACCTGCCCAGTAAACGAGACCGGCTCCCCTCCGTCGAACGTAGAGGCGACGGGCCGCACCTGGACGGGCGAGTTGTCGGATTCGGTGCTCACCCAGCGGAGCAGGTTGGAGGCGAGGGCGGGCCACAGCGGATCGGCTGGCTCCAGCTCCGAGGGCAGGAGGGCCCACCGCCATACCCCAGTCCCCAGAAAGGCGGCCGTACGGAGGCCCGCCCGGCTCCGGACAACCAGGAGGGGAGCAGACGCTGAGGCAGACGGTTGGGTCGCCCTAGCCAGCACTCGAGCGTCGGGGGTAGGCGTCCACTCGACCGCGCTCCCCTCCAAGGGCGGAAGGCGGTCGAACAGGGCCACGTCGGCGTTCTCCATCCGAAAGACAGGGTGCTGCCGCTCGCTCCCGACGAGCGAAAAGGAGACTTCGGTAAACTCTGTGTTCGTCGCCTCCGGCGTGGCCGGCAGGACCGGCGCGAAGTGCTCGGCCCAGGCGGAGAGGTCGGTTTGCCGATCAAGGAAAAAGAGCGCCGGGGTGCCGTCCTCGATCAGCGTGGAAATCCGTTCCACAGTGTCTTCGGGCACGGGGGCGCTCGGGAAGCCCGCACACACGACGACGTCGAACGACGACAGGTCCTCCGTCAGCGCCCCACCGATGAAGGAGCCATCCTGTTGCGGGATGCGGGCGGTCACCTCCGTGTCGGCGTTGCGCTCATAGACGCGGCGGATCGCCGTGACGTTGGGGGAGGGGGCGGCGCCCAGCAGGAGGACCTGCCGCTTGCTCTCGAGCACGCGCAGGGAGACCGTCTGCACGTTGTTGCGGGTTGTCACCTCGTCGGACAGTTCCGTCACGCGCACGGTCAGTCGCTGGAGGCCGGCCGTTTTCGGCTCGAACGTCAGATCGGCGGGCACCTCGCCCGTGCCAGCTGGCAGCCGCACCTCGCTCCGGTCCAGCGTCCGCCCGTCCTGTTCGAGGGTCACTGTCGCCGGCTCGCCGCGTCCGTCCGTGGCCGTGAGGGCCACCCGAACCGGCACTTTTGAATCGAGGTAGGCGCGCTCGTTGGTTGCTATGCTGCGAATGCGGAGGTCGCGACGCTGGGTGGTGTCGCCCACCGTAACAGTTTGGATGGGAATGGGCGACCGATCGGCCACGCGCAGCGGGTTGCGGCCCGTGTTGTACTGGCCGTCGGACACGAGCACAATGCCCTTAAGGTTAACCTCCTGAAGCTCCTTGGGCACCGCTTGCAGCGCGCTCGCTAGGTCCGTGCGGGCGCCATCGAACTGGATCGAATCGGCGACGGGGCCCGGGAGGACGCGGAGGGACTGCCCGATCCCGAAGAACCGGACCGCGCCCGGCACCGCCTCGTCCTGGAGTGTCTTCAGGACGGGACGGACCGCGTCGCGGGCCCCTGCGGCGCTGGACGCCTGGTCCCCGGCAGTGACCACGCGCATGCTCTCGCTCTCGTCGACCAGCACGGCCAGCACTGGCGGGCGCTCAGACGATTGGATCTGCTGCAAGACCGGTTCGAACAGCAGAAAGCAAATCAGGGCGAGGCTCAGGAAGCGGAGGCCCCCGAGCAGTCCCCGCCAGTCCGCGCTGAGGGGCGGGACGGTGGACCGGTAGCTCCAGTACGTGAGGCCCCCTGCCACCGTCACGCAGAGGAGGAACAGCCAGGGCGAATAGCCAAGCGAGAAAGCCATGCGGTAAAAAAAGTGCGGTTACTCGGTGATCGTAACGGTCCCCGTGGCGTGGTGCCCCGTGTCCGTCGCCACGTTGTAGCGGTAGATGCCCGCTGGCAAGGACGACACGTCCAGGATAGGCCGATTGGGCCCGGGATGGGCCGTTCGCTCGACGTAGCGCACTCGCCGCCCGAGGGGTGTGTTGAGAGACACGCGAAGGGCGGCGGTGTGGGACGGGGCCGACACCGGCACGACGAGGGACGAGTCGCCCACCGCGTGGTATGGTGGGGACACACGCAGGGTGGAGGGGGGCGTGCGGCGGGCCGTCCACTCGGCGGCCCGGACAGCGGCCTCGGCGTCCACGATGCCCCAGCCGCGGGTTGTGTCGGGGGCGTGGGCCTGTGACGCCGTCTGCCGCAGGAGGCGGCGCACCTGCACCGGGCCGAGCGACGGATTCACCTGAAGCATCTGGGCCACAATGGCCGTGACCTGCGGGCTCGCAAAGGACGTGCCCCCGACCTCGGCGTACTGATCGTCCTTCCAGGCGGCGGGCACCTTCTGGCCCTGCACCAGTACGTCCGGCTTCCGGCGGCCGTCCGCAGTGGGCCCGCGGGCGCTGAACGAAGCCAGCGACGAGTCGGGGGCGATGGCCCCCACCGCGATCGCCGAGTCGGCGTCGGCGGGGGTGTTGACGTAGTACCAGCACGAGTCCGGAGAGGCACAGCCACTGTTGCCCGCGCTCACGACCACCGTCACGCCCAGCTGCGCGGCCCGGTCCACGGCCCGCGTGGTGAGGGCCGTGTCCCCGTCCAGGTCGGTGGGCGAATAGCTGCGCTGACCGTCGTCGAAGGTCGTGTAGCCAATCGACACGTTCACCACGTCCGCGCCCTTCTGGGAGAGCCATTCGAGGCCTTCCACGAAATTATCCTCCTCCACGTTGCGCTCAAACTGCGTATACTCCGTCGTGGCCCCCAGAACAGTTGCCCCATAGGCCGGCCCTACGAGCGCCTCAGGGGCGTACCCGGCGGCCACCGACACGACGCCCATCCCGTGATTGCCCCCTTGGCGGCCGTCCGTAAAGGAGCGAAGGCCCGCGAGGCGGTTGTCCGTCCGCAGCGCCGAAAAGGCTGGGTGGCGGAGGCCGGCAAAATTGGCGTCTAGGAAGCCGACCCGGACGCCGTGCCCGTCGAGACCGCGCTCCAAGGGAGGGAGGGCGTTGATGCGAGCAAGTGGACCCTCCGAGGCGCCGGGGGCGGGACTGCCGGGCGCGCCGCCCCAAGAGACCTCCCGCTGAGTCGCGCTGGACCCTCCTTGGGCAGCGCAACGGCGAAGCCGAGGGGGGGTCTTCCGAAAGAGGATCCTGCGGATTCCGGACTCTCGTCCCAGGCGACAGGCGCTTGCCCGAGAGTGCCCCGCATTCGGGCGGGTCGCCGAACGAGCGCCCTCCGGACGGGACGCGGTCGCGGGTTCCTCGGCGAAGGACACCGATGCTGGGGTCAAGGAAGCGACGGGCCGGGTCTTCCGAACGAACGGCAGGGCCGCCACGGCGGTCCGGGTCGCGTCCGAGAGGCGCGCACTCACGGCATGAAACCACCGGCTCCGAACGAGGGGCCGCACTCCAATCTCTCGAAGGCGACCCAGGTAGGCGCGAGCCACAGGACGCGTCCAGCCCGCGGTCGACGACGAGCGGGTGGGGCCGGGCCGATCATCCAGAAAAATCCAGTATTTCTGAAGGGTCCCGGTGCTGTCGCCCGGCGAGCTTCCAGCGTGCGCGCCGCGGACGCCCGTAAGCAGCCCCAGGGCGACCAGCAGCACGGCGAGTCCCCGCCGCGCCCCTCCCCCCGCGGGACGCCCGCACGCAGCCCCGCCATCTACGGACGGGGCATCGGAACCGGAACAGAGAATACGAATCATAGCGGCGACATCGATTCAGGACCTCCGTCGGTCCGCCCAGACAATTGTGCGTTCCGCCTTCCGGCACGGAGACCGTCGAGGAGAGGAGCTTCCGTTAGGAGCCGCGGACAGGTTCGAGGCAGCGCACCGAGGCCCGATCACGTAACAAGTCACACGTACAAATAGGTCATGTATCCGACGAAGGAGGTCACCATGAAGGCCCCTTCGACGCGGGAAATTACGTGGTTCGTCCAGGTCAGCGGCACAATGAGGGCACAAAAGCCCAGCATCACGGGAAAGTGGAGCCGGATCGTCGTAGCTTCGACCGTGAGAGGCTCGACGATGGCCAGTGAGCCGACTACGAACAGCACGTTCAAGAGGTTGCTCCCCATCACGTTGCCCACCGTCATGTCCGACTCCTCCTTCAGGGTGCCGACCATCGAGGCCGCGAGCTCAGGCAGACTGGTGCCGATGGCCACGATCGTCATTCCAATCACCACGTGGTCGACGCCCAGGATGTCCGAGATGGCGAGGGCGTTGTCCACCATGAGGTGGGCGCCGAGGGCCAGTCCGCACATTCCCCCGAACACGTAGACCCCCTTGGTTAGTCCCGACATCTTGGGTTCCGCCGCGCTGAGCTCCCCTTCCATGCTTTCGAGGATGGTGGCCGTCGAGGTGCGCCGGGCGTCGTAGATGACGTAGCCCCCGAGGCCCAGGAGGAGCACGACCATGAGGATTCCGTCCACGACGCCGATGAGTCCGTCGAGGGCGCATGCGTAGAAGAGGATCATCACGCCCAGCATCACCGGGTACTCGCGCCTCAGGACCTCAGGGGTCACGGTAAGGGGCAGCGTGACGGCGCAGGTCCCGAGGATGAGCGCGACGTTGCTGATGTTGGATCCGATGATGTTGCCAATGGCGAGGGTCGACTCCCCGGAGATCAGCGCGAAGGAGTTGACCAGGAACTCCGGCATCGAGGTGCCGACGGCCACCACGGTGAGTCCCACGATGACGGGGCGGATGCCGTACTGCAGAGCGATGCTGGATGCTCCCTGAACGAGCCCTTCGGCGCCCAAATACAGGATGAGGAGGCCGACGAAGAAGAGGAAAACGTACAGGACCATGCGGGGGCAACTCAGATGAATCGCCGACCTATCACTGAAAGCAACGCGAGGAGTCTAGACGTCGGGAGGAGACGGCGCTCTGGATAGACCAATCGAGGATGGAGGCTCTCGGTGCTGCTCACAATTGGGGGCGTCGTCGACGCGGTCCCTCGTGCGACTCCTTCCGTCCAATGAGGGTTCTCTGAGTCCCAGGGTGAGCTCTGAGTCAGGCTCAGAGCGGCAGGTTTCACCAGCGGCGGACCTCTCGTCCCGAAGGAGGCTCAGCGGGCCGTTATCCCCCGCCGAGCAGCGCCTGTCCCCGGAACGACCCCGGCAGCAGCGCCGATACGGTGGCGCGCTCGGTGGCATCGCCACGCCGATCCATCCAAAGCGTCGTGTCGGGGGCGAGTTCCGCCAGGAGCTGTCGGCAGGCGCCGCAGGGGGTACCGTCCGGGTCCGCATCGCAGGTGAGGAAGAGGTGCTGAGGCGCCGAAAGGGCGTACGACTGCACCGTGCCCAGCGCGTTGCGCTCGGCACAGAGGATGCGGGCCCAGTCCGGGTGCTCTACATTGACGCCCGGCACGAGTGGCCCGTCGTCAAGCTGGAGGGCAGCGCCCACCGCGTAGTCGGAGGCCGGGACGTGGGCGCGCCGGGCCACCTGTCGCGCCGCTTCGATGCCGTCTGCGGCCTCGTCGACGTTCCCGTCGAGCCCCGGCGAGAGCGGATCGCTCATCGTGGATAGCGTTCCGTCGCCGCCCCACCCGTCCCGGAGCCAGGCGTCGTCGGCCACCGCCTCGTAAGGACCCTGAGCCAGCTCGTCGACGTAGAGCGCTTCCTCGCGGCGGAAGGGGCGCGACAGCACGACCGCCGCGATCCCCTCCGCTACCCCGGTCGCCACGGCGGTGGTGTAGGCGTTGAGGAGGGCTGGGAGGGTGAGCGAGTACGAGGCACTCTCTACGCGGACGCCAGGAATCCAGCGCCCGTCGTCGAGAAGAAGCACGGCCGCCGTCGGCGCCTCGGAGAAGGGCACGTGGGCGCGGCCGGCAAGGTGTTGTGCCCGCTCGCGAAGCGGCGTCAACACCGGGTCAGAAGGCATAGCAACCGGGCACTTGTCCAGATTTGCGGGTCGGGACCCGGGCGAATCGGTGGAAGCGGGGGAGGTTCCCTGTTTTGGGAATGGGGGAATGGGCGAGACGGGGGTGCACGTGTGTGGGAGTGCGGAGTCAGGAAGGCTTGGCCAGTGCTGGAGCCCTGGGTCGGGGGATGGGCAGGCTCCGAAGTGGGACGCCGGTCCTGGGTGAAGCGAGTGGGAGAGCGGGGAGGCGCGGTGGGACGGCTCATGAGTCAGGGACATCTCCAGTGCGGTCCACGGAGACCTCCTCGCCGGTCTCTAGGTCACGGTAGATGTCCGTCCCGTCCTCGTGGCGAAGAAATTCGAGCCGCTCCGACGTGCTCTCCGTCTCGGTCTGCCCGAAGCGGGCGGAGAGAGACTCTTCGTAGGTCCAGCCCTCCGGCGTCACGAGGGTGCCCTGGTCCGACCCTGCCAGCCGACAGGCCACGACAGCTTCCGATTCGTGCCCGGGGGCCGACACGCTCCCCAGTTCAGCCCACTTGCAGGGGGCAGACAGGCCGCGCTGTTGATCGGCAATCACCAGGTCCACGGCCTCGCCGTCTGCCCGGTAGGTCAACCCTTTTTCCGTGAGCATCGAGACGAACGCCTGGGCGTCCCGCGGGTCCATGAAGCCGAGACGGACGAGCTCCCCATCGGCACAGAGCGACGCATCCGGGCAGCCCGCAACAAACGCCTCCCAGCCCCCGGCATACTTGTGCACAATCGCTCCGGCACGAACGATGACGGAGATGCCTTCGACGAGAACCGCCATGGGACCAGAAAAGGGATGAGAATAGACCTCGCGTGAGCCGAAACGGGTCCTCGGGAAACCGTTCCGACCGTTCCGCGGAGGCAGAAATCGAGTTCAGGTACGTGAAAGACACGGACGTCCTTGCCGAAGAGGTTCGGGCGTTCCGGGTAGCCTTTCGCCCGAGACCGCTATTTCTTAGTTTTCAAGAAATAACGGCTTCAC